>NZ_JROX01000084.1:0-10680 GCF_000800955.1 Kocuria sp. ZOR0020 | reverse complement strand
CCGCCAGGACCGCAACGTGGGCGATGACCGCGCACAGCGTCGCCACGACGACGCCAACCGCGGTCAGTACCCGGACGAGCGCGGCGAGTACACCCGTGAGGGCGACCAGGGCCAGTACGGCCTGGAAGGCTCCCCCCGTGACAACCGTGACGCCAACGTGGGCAACCGCGACGTCGATGGCCGCACCGATGTTGACGGCAACTCCGTGGTCCGCCACGAGGAGCAGGTCAACGTGAGCACCGAGCGCGTCCAGACCGGCCGCGCCCGTCTGCGCAAGCGCGTTGTGACCGAGCACGAGACCATCACCGTGCCGGTCGAGCGCGAAGAGGTCGAGATCGTCCGCGAGCCCATCGGCGAGGGCCAAGCTCACGACGGCGCTTCCCTGGGTGAAGAGGACGTTGAGGTCACCCTGACCGAAGAGCGCCCCGTGGTGGACAAGGAAGTTGTTGCCAAGGAGCGCGTGGGCCTGGACAAGAACGTTGTTCAGGACCAGGAGCGCGTCCAGACCGAGGTCGCCCGCGAAGAGGTTGAGGTCGTCAACGACGGCGACGCCGATGGCCGCAACGACTTGGACGGCCGCAACAACCGTCGCTGAGTCACCGCGTCGCAAACGCGTGGGCATCACTGAGGTGATGTCATAGAGGTGGATCTGTCAGCGCACCCGTCCGTGTCGCACTGACAGATCCAGCCGGGTCAGTCATTGACCCTGGTGTGGGGTGTTCGGAGGTGGATCCGATCACCCCACAGTCATGTCTGACCTCAGTGCGGTATCAGCTTCTTCCCGAACACGCTTTTGGCCGCTTCCAAGCACGTGGAAGCGGCCAGAAGCGTGTTGTCAGTTCAGAGCGTGCGGCTCAGACGCGAGCCATGGGCAACATCTGTGCCCGGGCATCCGAGGAGGAGACCACCTGCTTGCCGAACGGGAAGCAGGTCACCGGGATGAGCTTGAGGTTTGCCCATGCCAGGGGCAGTCCAATGATGGTGATGGCTTGTGCCACGGCGGTCAGCACGTGACCGATGGCCAACCACAGGCCGGCCACCACAAACCAGATCACGTTGCCCACGGTGCTCAGCCCGCTGGGACGGCCGACTGCGATCACCTCACGGCCAAAGGGCCACAGAACGAATCCTGCGATCCGGAAGGATGCCAGCCCAAACGGAATGGTCACAATGAAGATGCAGGCCACGATTCCCGCCAGCACGTAGCCCAGGAACAGCAGCCACCCTGCCGTGACCAACCAGATGATGTTCAGAATCAAAGAGATCAGTGTGCGCATGGTTCAACAGTACGCAGGGTGAGCAAACGGCCGCCGTCGTGGGTGGGATGGTTGCCATGTGAGGCAACGGTCCCACGCACGACGACGGCCGCTGGGGTTGTGCGCGCCAGTCAGGGCGCCGGTGTGCTCGCCTGGGAATCGCGGGTGGTTTCCACCAGGGAGCTGCGGCCGCGGCGTCGGGAGATCAGTGCGCCGATGACCATGAGGACCACCACCAGGGCCGTGGTGGCCAGGATCTGGAATCGGACGTCCGCCACGGTCAGACCCAGGCCGATGATGGTTGCCACCACCACCAGTGCCAGCACGTTGGTCCAGGGGAACAGTCGTGCGGAGTAGGGCCAGGGTTCGCCGTTGCGGTGGGCGCGGCGTCGCAGGATTAAGTGTGAGACCAGGGTGGCCAACCAGGTGACAATCAGCGTGGAGCCCACAATGTTGAGCAGGATGCCCAGGATTTCCTCCGCCCACAGGTAGTTCAGACCCACGCCCAGGAAGCCGAAGGCCGTGGAGGCCATCACGGCTGCCACGGGCACACGACGGTTGTTGAGCCAGTGCAGGCCCCGGGGAGCCAGGCCGCGTTCGGACAGGGAGAACACCATGCGGGAGGCGCCGTAGAGGTTGGCGTTGAGGGAGGAGAGCAGGGCAATCACGATCACGATGCCCAACACGGCACCCAGGCCCGGCAGCCCTGCGGCATCCAAGGTGGCCACGAACGGGGAGGCCCCCAAAGAGTCAGAGTCCCAGGGCAGGGCGATCACCATGAGCGCCACGGAGCCCATGTAGAACAGCAGAATGCGCCACACGATGGTGCGGATGGCGCGGGAGACGTTGCGGGCGGGATCATCGGTTTCTGCGGCGGCCACGGCCACGATCTCAATGCCGCCGAAGGCGAAGGCGACCACCAGCAGGCCTGCAGCAACACCGGCCACCCCCATGGGGAAGAACCCTCCGTGCTCGGTCAAGTTGCTGAATCCCGGGGGATCGGCGGGGGTGCCGCCGAACAGGAACACGATGCCTACGATCAAGAAGGCCACCACGGCCCCCACCTTGAGCATGGAGAACCAGAACTCGAACTCGCCGAACTTGCCCACGCCCAGCAGGTTGATGGCGGTGAACACCACCATGAAGACCAGTGCCAGGACCCATTGCGGGAACACGGGCCACAGTCCGGAGAGCAGTTGTGCGGAGGCGGTGGCCTCCGCAGCAATCACCAGGCACAGCTGGATCCACCACAGCCAGCCCACGGTGAACCCGGCGGCCGGTCCCAGGGCACGTTCCGTGTAGAACGAGAAGGCGCCGGAGGCGGGGGCGGCAGCCACCATCTCGCCGAGCGCACGCATCATGATGATGACCACCAGCCCGGCAATGGCATAAGAGATCAGAACGGCAGGGCCGGCTGCGGCAATGCCGGCGCCTGAGCCAATGAACAGCCCGGCGCCGATGGCGGAGCCCAGGCTCATCATGACCAGGTGGCGGGCTTTCATGGAGGTGCCCAGGTGGCTGGTGACCTGTGGGGTTGCTGCGGAGGTGGCAGCTTCCGTGGAGGTGGCAGGCGTTGGCGCGGAGGTGTTGCGCGCACCGCGTGGGGAAGAACTCATGCCCGCGAACTTAGCACCGCTCAGGAGCCTGATGTTTCATCGGCTGGTCAATCCGCCGAGCAGTGGCTTGCGCCGCCGATCAGCCCTGATGGGCGGCACAACTCACTCCTGGGCTGGAGTAACAGGCATGCGTGGTGCACAGCACATCCCTCAGGTAGCTTGGGATGCATCAATAGACGTGCATTATGCTCAATACGCATATGAATAAGGAGCGCTCACATGAACAGTCCGCAGATCACCATTGTGGGAGCGGGGATCGGCGGCCTGACGCTGGGCATCGAGCTGCGGCGTCGTGGATTTGACGTCCAGATCTGGGAGGCCACGCGCGAGCTGCGGGAGGTCGGTGCCGCGGTGGCCCTGTCCGCCAACGCCACACGGTTCTACCTGGAGCGCTTTGGCTTGGAGTCTGAGCTGGCGGCGGCCTGGGCCGAGGTGGATGGCCTGATTCATCGCGACGGCCGCACTGGCCGGATTGTTGGGCGCCACCACACCCGCAGCAGCTACCGGGAACAGTTCGGCGCGCCATACGTGGGCATTCACCGAGCCGATCTGCAGCGCATTCTGGCAGGCGCGTTCGGTGCGGAAGGCCTGCACCTGTCCAAGCGCGTGATCACCATTGACGACGACGGCCCGCGCGCCACCCTTGATTTCGAAGACGGCGATTCGGCGCAGGCTGACCTGGTGATCGGTGCTGACGGCGCGCGCTCCACGGTTCGCAAACTGATGCTGGGCTATGACTTTGCCCTGTACTCGGGGGCATCGGCCTCCCGGGGGATTGTGACGCCGGAGGCATTGAGCGAACTCCCGGATCCGGAGGCCATTCAGTTCTGGATGGGCCCGGGGGCCCACCTGCTGCACTATCCCATCGGTTCCGGTGAGCAGAACTTCTTCCTGGTGCAGCGCTGCCCGGCGCCGTGGCCGCACAAGAGTTGGGTGGTTCCGGTGGAGGAAGGCTCACCCCTGGAGGGATTCCGTGACTGGCATCCGGCAGTGGTGCAGATGATCACTGCAGTGCCTGTGACAGAGAGGTGGGGACTGTTTCATCGCCCACCGCTGTCCCGGTGGTCACGTGGGCGCATCACTTTGCTGGGCGATGCCGCGCACGCGCTGGTGCCCCACCACGGTCAGGGGGCCAATCAGTCGATTGAGGACGCCATCGTCCTGGCGGATCCGGGCATGTTCGACCGCCACCTCAGCTGGATTCACGGCTTCCGCGCGGACACGGAGATTCCCGACGACGCCGCCGGTGGTACCTGGTTGTCAGCTGTTTGTCCTGCCACCTTCTGCCGAGCAGTGAGTTGTGCCGCCCATCAGCACTGATCAGCGACACAACTCACTGCTCGGCGGGGGGGTGGGCTTGGGTGTAGGCGCCCGGTGTCCTCAGCGGGAGGTGGGTGGGTTTGGCTCAGGCCTTGCGCTTGACGTAGAGCTCCCGGCGGATGGTGGCCACCACCTCGCCGTCGGCGTTGAGGACGTCAGAGTTGAACCACCGCAGCACGCGTTCACCGGTGTCTGCCTCCGCGCGGATCTCATCCAGCGTGGCCTGGTCGAGGTCAAAGGTGACGTGCAGGTGACCGTGACCGGGTCGGCGGAAGCGCCCTTCCACCTGGCGGTCCCACACGATGTAGTCGGAGCCCAGGTTCTTCATCAGGATCAACATCCAGAAGGGGTCCGTGCCGGAGAGCATGGTCCCGCCGAACACCGTTCCCACGTAGTTGGAGGTCCACGGTCGGGAGCGGATGCTCACGCGTACTCGGCGCCAATCCGGGGAGATCTCCTGCACGCGGATGCCAGCTCCCAGGAATGGTGGCCAGATGGACATGCCCAGAGCCAGCGCTTTGGGGCTGGAGAATGCGCGCTTGATGGGTCCCACCGACTGGTGGGTTGAACTGCTGCGGGCCATGCGACCTACCTCACGTCGTCGTGATGTTGCACAGTGTGCAAGTACTTGGCTAGATTTTATCCCGTGGATCTGACCCAAAGCACCCCTCCCAGCGACAAGCGTGAAGCGCTCAAGTGGCACAACCGCCGCGCCATCGTGGAAGCTGCGGCTCTTTTGGGTCTTGAACACGGGATCTCCGGGTTCACCGTCAACGACCTCGCCAAGGAGGCGGGGGTCTCACGCCGCACCATCTTCAATCACTTCACCGGGGTGGAGGAGGCAGTTCAGGCCTCCTTCCTGGATGCCATGAGCGGTCTCTACGGCCAGTTCCAGGACAGCATCGGTGAACAGCGCTTTGCGGACCTCCCCACGGCTTATGTGAGGTTTGCAGAGGTCGCTCTGGAGCTGGATGTGATCGGCACCGTGTGTGAGGCCTTGGTCCCGTTCCTGCCGTCACCGAGTCAACAGACGGGTACGTGCTCGGAGGCGGACAAGCCGTCGTCGGTGCCCAAGCAAGGCAGCGCGGAACTCGAATTGCTGGCAGTGCACTCCACCGATGCCGCTGCGCGCAAGATCGTTGGGTTGTTGCACGAGCGCGTTGACACCAAAGACCCGTTTGAGGCCCACCTGTTGGCCGAATACCTCATCACCACCATCACCGTGTCAGCCGACCGTTGGTTCGGCCGAACCCACGGAGAACTCACCCAAGAGACCCGTGCCCTGTGGCAGGAACTGCTGCAACGGGGCATGAATGCACTGGGACGCGGATTCGCGGCGTAGCCGCAACCGTCGTCGTAGAACAACCGGAATCGCCCGCCCACACCCGCGGGCAGAACCCAAGAAAGGCCACACAACAATGGCTAAATTCCTCTACAGCCTGGGGCGCGGTGCTGCCAGGCGAGCCTGGGCGGTCGTGGCGGCCTGGGTGGCCGTCCTGGCGTTGTCCATCGGTGCCTTTGTGGGATTCGGTGGGAACTTAACCAACCAGTTCGAGATCCCCGGCACGGAGACGCAGCGCCTGGCCGATCAGCTGGCGGACGAACTGCCAGAAGCCAATGAAGGTGTGGGCACCATTGTGTTCAGCACTGAAGACGGCTCCGAGTTCACCGACTCCCAGCGGGAGGCCATTGGCGCTGCCATGGATGATGCCGGTGAAGTTGACGGAGTCTCTTCCGTGACCAACCCCTTCCAGGCCCAGGACGAACTGGACTCCCAGCGCCAACAGCTTTCCGACGGCGAGGAGCAGTTGGGACAGCTGATCCAACTGCGTGACTCCGGCCAGTTGGAAGGTGCGGTGGCCGCAGGCATGGTCCCGGAAGGTGTCACGGCTGAAACGGTGACGGCGCAGGAGGCCCAGCTGGAGGTCGGCCAGCGCTCTATGGACCTCATGGGTGACTACGGCTTTGTCTCCCCGGATGGCAACACTGCAATCGCCACCGTGAACTTCACCGCTGCTCAACCTGACATCACCCCGGAGGAACAGGAAGGGGTGATGAACGCGATCGACGACGCCCAGATCAACGGCGTGGAGGTGGATTACTCCACTGAGTTGGCGCAGAGTCTGGACATCTTTGGCATTGCCGAGGTGATCGGGTTAATCGTGGCTGCGATCGTGCTGTTCATCATGCTGCGTACCTTCATTGGCGCCGCCCTGCCGGTGCTCACCGCCCTGGTGGGTGTGGGTGTGGCCGCCACTGCTGCGCTGTCCCTGTCCGGCGTGGTGCAGATGGCCTCCGTGACCCCCGTGCTGGGTCTGATGTTAGGTCTTGCCGTGGGCATCGACTACTCCCTGTTTGTGCTCAACAAGCACCGCCAGCAGTTGCGCCGCGGTGTGCCCCTGTACGAGTCCATCGGTCTGGCCACCGGGACCGCCGGCTCTGCTGTGGTGTTCGCCGGCTGCACCGTGATGATCGCCTTGGTGGCACTGGCTGTCTCCGGGATTCCGTTCCTGGCTTTGATGGGTGGCGTGGCTGCGTTCTCCGTGTTGGTGGCCGTGCTGATCACCATCACCCTGACCCCGGCACTTCTGGGCCTGGTGGGCCTCAAGCTGCTGCCTCAAACCCAGCGTGACCAGGTGACCTCCGGGCACTTTGTGGAAGACGCCGCCCACGTGAAGACTCCGCGCTCCGTGCGGCACCCGCTGCTGACAGTGATCGGTGCCTCCACCGCCCTGATTCTCTTGGCCATTCCGGTGGCCAGCATGCGCCTGGGGTTGCCGGATGGTTCCTCCGAACCGGCCGACACCACCCAGTACCAGGCCTTCCAGATCGTGGATGAGACCTTCGGGGCAGGCCGTAACGGTCCCATGACCGTGGTGGTGGAACATCCCGAGGACCTGTCCCAAGCCGAGGTCAGCGAACTGCAGCTGAACGTGGGTGAGCGCATCCAGGAGTTGGACGACGTCAAGAACGTTGTCCCCGCACCGCCCGAGGACGGCACCAACCTGGCCATCCTCCAGGTGGTTCCCGAATCCGGGCCGGCTGATGAAGCCACAGAAACCCTGGTCAATGACATCCGCGGGTTGTCCTCTGAGTTCCAGTCCTCTGATGACGCCTCGATCGGGGTTGCAGGTCAGACCGCGGCCAACATTGACATCTCCCAGGTCCTGGCTGACGCGCTGCCGCTCTACCTGGGTGTGGTCATCGCGATCTCCCTGGTTCTGTTGGTGATTGTGTTCCGCTCGTTGATCGTGCCGCTGATTGCTTCCCTGGGCTTCCTGCTGTCCCTGTTGGCAGGTCTGGGCGCCTTGGTGGCCGTGTACCAGTGGGGTTGGTTGGGCGGTCTGTTCGGGGTTTCCGATCCCGGACCGATCCTGAGCTTCCTGCCGACCCTGATGGTGGGCATCCTGTTCGGCCTGGCCATGGACTACCAGTTGTTCATCGCCACCGGCATGCGGGAGGCCTACGTCCACGGTCACCCGGCACGTGTCGCTGTGGTCCGTGGTCTGGTGGGCGGCCGGGCAGTGGTGACGGCCGCGGCCATCATCATGGCCTCCGTGTTTGCGGGCTTCATCTTCTCCCACCTGACCATGATCCGGCCCATGGGCTTCGGCCTGGCGGTTGGCGTGCTGCTGGACGCCTTTGTGGTACGCATGACCATCATGCCGGCGCTCATGACCCTGCTGGGGGACAAGGCCTGGTGGCTGCCCAAGTGGCTGGACAAGATCCTGCCCAACGTGGACGTTGAAGGTGATTCCCTCAACCAGCACCGCGAGCCCGTGGAGTCCCCCGCGGACAAGGATCAGCGCGTGGCTCAGGAGACGGTGGATGCGGAGATCGCATCCGCCCTGGGCCGGGGTGGCGCACATTCCACGACTCTCCGGTAGTGGCACGACAAGCTCAATCAGCCTGTGAGCGAACACCGTTTACATTGCTGAGCTGCTGTTTGAGGATGGATCGGTAGATCATCAGCAGTCCGTGAACGACGACGACGGTGGGTGACCACGGTCGTCGTCGTTAACCATTGAGGTCAAAGGAGGCCACCATGGCCGGCAAGAACACCAAGAAGAAGACCGCCGTTGCTCACTACACCGTTCCGGGGCTCACGGATCAGCAGGGGCTGGAACTGGCATCCGCGCTGCAGGACCGTCTGCACGCGCTGAACGATCTCCAGCTGGTGCTCAAGCACGCCCACTGGAACGTCACGGGCCGCGGGTTCATCAGCGTGCACGAGATGCTGGACCCGCAGGTTGAACTGGTCCGCGGATTCGTTGACGAGGTGGCCGAGCGCATTGCCACCCTGGGTTACGCCCCGAACGGGCTCTCCGGTGCGATTGTGGCCGAGCGTTCCTGGGACGACTACTCGATCGGGCGCGCTGGCGTCTACGAGCACCTGGCCGCACTGGACCTGGTTTACACCGGGCTGCTGGAGGACCACCGCAAGGCGCTGGCCAAGGCCGGTGAGATCGACCCCGTCACAGAGGACATGCTGATCGGGCAGGTCAAGGAACTGGAGCTCTTCCAGTGGTTCGTGCGTGCTCACCTGGAGAACAACGGCGGTGAACTGGAGACCGCCGGTGCCCGCACGGAGAAGGGCGCTGCAGCCAAGGCGCGCGGCAAGAAGCGCTGAGGAACTTCAGCGGCCTTAAGCCGCGCTGAGTGCCGAGGGGCCGGAACCCATGACGGGGGCCGGCCCCTCGTGCTGTCCCGGGAACCCCTGTGCTCTGGATGTCCGTTCCGTCACAAGTGGTTACGGGACACTTCACCCAAGTTGTACTGTGCAGTGCTCGGGATTTTCCCGGATTCTTGCGGCCACCGATTCTGCCCCGGTGGCCTGGTTGTTTGTTGAGGAGCACCACCCCATGTCCGTGACCCACACCGGATCACTTCCCCAGGTCCCAGCCCCGCAGTCCGACGGCGTGGCAGGTACCGGTTCCATCCCCACCGTGGACCTGGACCCCAAGCGCGTGCGGACCCTGTTGGGTGTGCTGATCGTTTCTGCTTTTGTGGTGATCCTCAACGAGACCGTGCTCTCCGTGGCACTGCCCGATCTGATGGAGGACCTTCAGATCCCGGCCACCACGGCTCAATGGTTGACGGCCGGTTTCATGCTGACCATGGCTGTGGTCATTCCCACCACGGGGTTCCTGCTGGAACGCCTGCCGCACCGTGTGGTGTTCATGAACGCGTTGTCCTTGTTCACCGCCGGTACTGCTCTGGCTGCGGCAGCCTCCAGCTTCCCGTTGTTGATGGCCGGGCGCGTGGTTCAGGCCTCCGGCACCGCCTTGTTGCTGCCGTTGTTGATGACCACCGTGCTGACCGTGGTCCCGGCGGAGCGCCGCGGTTCCGTGATGGGTCTGATTTCCGTGGTGATCTCCGTGGCACCGGCCATCGGCCCCACCATCTCCGGGATCATCCTGGGTGCCCTCAGCTGGCGCTGGTTGTTCCTGATCATGCTCCCGATTGCTGTTCTGGCCCTGGTGGTGGGTGCTCTGCTGATGCCGTCCATGGGCACCCCACGCAAGGTCAAGTTGGACCTGGTTTCCGTGGTGCTTTCCGTCCTGGGCTTTGGTGGACTGCTCATGGGCTTGAGCGGTTTCGGCAGCCACGGTGGTGAAACTGCTGACAGTGGTGGGGGCATTCCGCCGGTTCCTGCGCTGATTGTGGGCGTGATCGCCCTGGCGGTGTTCGTGTGGCGGCAGCTGCGGCTCCAGCGCGAGGACCGGGCCCTGTTGGACCTGCGTCCTTTCACCCAGCGGACCTTCACCATTTCCCTGGGCCTGATGATCGTCTCCTTCAGCACCCTGTTTGGTGTGGTGATCCTTCTGCCGCTCTACATGCAGAACGTGTTGGGTCACTCCACCCTGACCACGGGGCTGACCATGCTGCCGGGTGGATTGATCATGGGCTTCCTGGCCCCGTTTGTGGGGCGGCTCTATGACCGCCACGGCGCCAAGGTGTTGGTGATTCCCGGGACGATCGTGCTCAGCCTGGCCATGTGGACCTTCTCCACGGTGGGGGAGAACACCCCGCTGTGGTTGATCGTGGCAGCGCACGTGGTCATGAGCTCCGGCTTGGCCCTGTTGATCACGCCGCTGATGACCTCCGCTCTGGGCAGCCTCCCGCAGTCCTTGTACTCCCACGGTTCCGCGCTGCTCAACACGCTGCAGCAGGTCTCCGGTGCGGCCGGGTCCGCCCTGTTCATCACCCTGATGTCCCTGGGGGCCGCCAGTGCAGCATCGGGTGGAGCCACCGCCACGGCGGCTCAGGCCCAGGGCATCCACATTGCGTTCCTGGTGGCTGCCGGGATCTCCGTGGTGGCCATTGTGGTGTCCTTCCTGGTGCCCAAGCGGGCTGAGGGAAGTTCTGCTCGGCGCCCGGTGCACTGATCCCGGGGCTCGCCTGGTTCTCGAGTGGTCAGAATCCTGGCTCGTTGTATTGGGTGGTCAGTTTCCTGGTCGATCAGCGCTGATCGACCAGGAAACTGA
>NZ_JROX01000008.1:0-21120 GCF_000800955.1 Kocuria sp. ZOR0020 | reverse complement strand
GCAACCGCGGCAGGATTCGCCGTTCCGCGCGTTGTGAGCAGTGGTACTGACCGCGTGGAGTTCTCCGTGGTGGCGGGGCAGAACCTGCACAGTGTGGGCGCGGCCGGGCAGGAGGAGAACTACGCGGCAGGAATTCGCGCCTGGGCGCACCGGTGGCCGAATCTGGTGCGCGCCGATTTGGCCTCCAGCACGTTGCCCATCTACACCGCAGCAGATGAGATCCGGACGTTGGAGACCTGGCGGCAGCGTCTGGCCGCTTTCCCCGCAGCGTCGGATGTTGACCCCGCAGCCTGGGCCGATGCCGTCACCAAAGTTCAGCAGATGCTTGCAGATCTTCCCGCGGGTCCGTCCTGGCGGCCCGGTGTCCTGCACCGCGACCTCCATGAAAAACAACTGTTGCTGGATGCCGTCTCCGGCAGCATCGGACTGCTGGACTTTGACACTGCGGCCCTCGGTGATCCAGCACTGGATCTGGCCAATCTGGGGGTGCACCTGGACCTGCACAGCGCCCAAGGTGTGCTCAGCGCGCAGCTGCACACCGTGGCCACCAGAACCGTGACAGAGGTGGCCTGTGAGCTGGCGGTCACCGCACAACGCATGGAGGCCTACCGGGCTGCCACCCGCGCACGGCTGGTCTGTGTTTACGCCTTCCGTCCGCAATGGAAGCACCTTGCGCGCACGTGGGCACAAGACCTCATTCGAGACCTGTGAACGGGAGCCCCGGCGCAGTCGTGGAGTTGGTCACGATTCGGTGACATCCACCCCAGGTGACCTCGTTCTCATCTTGGTCTTATCTGGACCGGCAACCATATGCGGCATGAAGGTTTTGTGGTCGACTCTCAGCTTGGTGGTGGTGGGCGCGCTCGCGGTCTTCTTGTGGATCGCAGCCGCCTCCCCGTCCGATTCCCAGATCCTGCGCGATGGTGTTGTGGTGGAGGGCGGCCCGGCGTCGTCGTCCCCCCGGCCGTCAGGCACCGTGAGCACGCCCTCCGGGGACGACGACGGGGAGGACGAGCAGTCGGCGTCCCCGGACTCGGAGGGAGACACAGAAGCCGGGGGTGATACCGCCCCAGTGGCAGAAGCTCCCGTACCCGCCCCGGCCCCAGAGGCACCCGCGCAGGCCCCGGCAGCCCCCGCCCAGGTGCCCGTTCCGGTCCAGCCGGCACCCAATTACGCCTACAGCGGCGACTGGGACGACGACGACTGGGATGACGACCATGACGACTGGGACGACGACTGAGCTCGTTTTTGACTGAGCCTGAACCCCTGTTACAGTATTCCGCGTTGCCCCGATAGCTCAGTGGTAGAGCGCCATCTTGGTAAGATGGAGGTCCCGGGATCGATTCCCGGTCGGGGCTCTCGTGATGAGGGCCCGTGGCTCGCGTTGAAAAGCGCGAGTGCACGGGTTTCCCCATCCGTCCTGGCGGTGTAGCTCAGCTGGTTAGAGCGCACGACTCATAATCGTGAGGTCGACGGATCGAGCCCGTCCACCGCTACGGAATCGAAAGCCCGTGATCCGAGTTCAAGGATCGCGGGCTTTCTGCATTGTGGTTGTTGGTCGAACTGACAAGGAGCACCAGCGTGAGTGTTAATCCTGACGTCGCGGGCCGGACGTATCCGTCCATCCCTCCGTACCAGGTCTCCCGGGAGGCCATCCGGGCTTTTGCCCAGGCGGTCGGCGGAGAGAATCCCATCCACCAAGACCTTGAGGCCGCGCGCGCTGCCGGTCACGCGGATCTGGTGGCGCCGCCCACGTTCGCGATCATCGTGGCCCAGAAGGCCGAGGCCGCCGTGGTCGCCGATGGAGAAGCCGGAATCGACTTCTCCCGCGTGGTCCACGCAGATCAGCGCTTCACCCACCACCGCGCCATCGTGGCCGGGGACAACCTCACAGCAGCCACCACGGTGGACACTGTGCGTGCCGTGGGCACCGGAGCCATGGTGACCTTCCGCACCGAAATCATTGACGACGACGGACAAGCGGTATCCACCGCGTTGTCCTCACTGCTGGTGAGGGGAGAAGACCAGTGAGCACCAACACCACCCGCCCTGAGTTCGAGGCCTTGGAAAAGGGCCAGGAAGTCGCCACCCGCACGGTGGAGTTCTCCCGTGCGGACCTGGTTCGCTACGCTGCGGTCTCCGGGGACTTCAACCCGATCCACTGGAACCAGGACTTTGCCACCTCTGTGGGTCTGCCCAACGTGATCGCCCACGGCATGCTGACCATGGGTGCTGCCATGCAGGTGGTGGTGGACTGGGGAGGGGATCCCTCCGCCGTGATTGATGTCCAGACCCGGTTCACCAAGCCCGTGGTGGTGCCCAACCAGTTCGACACTGAGGTCCGTGCCTCCACGGCCTTGACCGTGTCCGCCAAGGTGGCCGCCCTTGATCCAGAAGCCCGCACAGCACGCGTGGATCTGACCGTGACCGCACCGGATCTCACGGACCCGGAGGCCACTGCCGACTCGGCTGCCGCGCTGAAGGTTCTGGTCAAGGCACAAGCTGTGGTGGCCTGCGCTTGAGGTGACTCGTCGCGGCGTCGTCGGCGCTGGAGGTGGGGCGTAAGTGCAGCGTCCGCTCCAGGCTGACCCGTCACCGGCGCCCACCGTGGCTCGTTAGGATGACGGTCATGACCGCCGAACCCACTGTGACCCTGGCCGAACTCACCACCACCGCTGTGGGCGGCCCGGTGGGCCACTATGTGCGCGCCGAAACTGAGGACCAGATCGTGGCAGCCGTGAAAGCTGCAGACGAGGCCGGTCAGCCCCTGCTGGTGGTGGGCGGTGGCTCCAACCTGTTGGTGGGAGATGCCGGATTCGACGGCACCGTGGTGCACGTGGTCACACGGGGAATCTACGTGGACCACTCTTCCGACTGTGCGGGAACCTTGGTGAGCGTGGCTGCGGGGCATCCGTGGGATCAGGTGGTGGCCTGGGCCGTGGAGAACGACCGCGTGGGCATTGAAGCCCTCTCCGGCATCCCTGGGACCACCGGGGCCACCCCCGTGCAGAACGTGGGTGCTTACGGGCAGGAGGTCTCCCAGACCATTGCCCGGGTCAAGGTCTATGACCGTGAGGCCGGGCGCCGCACCTCCTTTGCCTTTGCGGATCTGAAGTTCGGGTACCGCGATTCCATGCTCAAGCGCAGCACCGTGAACGGATCCCCGCGCTACGTGGTGCTTGAGGTCCAGTTCCAGTTCACCCACGGGGATTTGTCCAAGCCGATTCGCTACGGCCAGCTGGCACAGCACCTGGGGGTGGAGATCAACCAGCGTGCACCCATGACAGCGGTACGGGAAGCCGTTTTGGCGCTACGCGCCGGTAAGGGCATGGTCCTGGACGCCTCCGACCGTGACACGTACAGCACGGGTTCGTTCTTCACCAACCCGATTGTGGAAGAACATCAGGCCGATCAGATGGTGCCGCCGGAGGCTCCACGATTCCCGGTGGTGGATGCCGCCGGTGAGCCCGTGGGAGGCCGGGTGAAGCTTTCGGCCGCCTGGCTGATCGAGAATGCCGGCTTCACCAAGGGTTTCGGGTTGGAGGCCACCACCAACTCACGTCTGAATGTGAGTGGCTCCAGTGTTTCGGACGGGCGATCCTCCCTGTCCACCAAGCACACGCTGGCGCTGACCAACCGAGGTCAGGCCACCTCATCCGACATGGCCGCACTGGCCCGGACCGTGCGGGACGGGGTGCGTGAAGTCTTTGGGGTGGAGCTGGTGCCGGAGCCCGTGACCGTGGGCATGGATCTGTGACAGAACAGGTTGGTCCATGACTGAGCGTGGCCGGGTGGCACCCGATCCCGCAGAGTCTGAGCTTGCCGATGAACTGCGCCGGGGCCAGGACCGCAGTCACCCCATCCGGCGTCGCATTGAACGGTTCCAGGCCTGGTCACACAAGGGAACCAGGCTGCGCCGCGTCATGGTTCGGGGATCCATCGCCCTGATCGGATTCGCCCTGTTCATCGCCGGTGTGGCCATGCTGGTTCTGCCTGGCCCCGGATGGGTGTTCATCTTCCTGGGGATCGGCGCGTGGTCCATGGAATTCGACTGGGCGCATCGCCTGAACCAATGGGCGTTGAGGAAGCTCAGCGTGGTGTGGGCCCGCTGGCAGGCCACCCCGTTGATGCAGTGGTGGCGCTGGTGCCGCTCAGGTCCCCGTGGGCAAGCGGCAGACAACATCCACGGTGCGCAGCTCCAGGCCAGGGGAGAACCCGTGACCTTTTCAGCGCGCAACAGCTTCCCAGGTCACTGAAACAGCCCAGAAAAGTGACGAGATCATGCGTTGATGCACTCTTTCACCGCAAATAGTGCATCAACGCATGATCTCGATGGATCAAAGGGTGGAGCTCAGAGTGTGCCCACCGCGATCTTGAGCATGCGCCGCAGCGGCTCGGCAGCACCCCACAGGAGCTGATCGCCCACGGTGAAGGTGGAGATGTACTCCGGACCCATCTCCAACTTGCGGATACGGCCCACCGGAACCTCCAAGGAACCGGAGGAGGCCACCGGGGTCAGATCCACGGAGGAGGCCTCCTTGGTGTTGGGCACCACCTTGGCCCATTCGTTGTCGGCATCCAGGAGGCGCTCGATCTCCTCCACGGAGATGTCCTCCGTGAGCTTGAGCGTCATGGCCTGGGCATGGGAGCGCATGGTGGCGATCCGCACGCACAGACCGTCAATCGGAATGCGGTTCTCAGCGGTGCGGCCCAGGATCTTGTTGGTCTCGTCCCCGGCCTTCTTCTCCTCCCGGGACTGGCCGTTGCCCAGGTCGGAGTCGATCCACGGGATCAGGGAACCGGACAGCGGTGCGCCGAACTGCGTGGTGTCCAGTTCACCGGAGTGCTGCTTGGCCAGGATCTTTTTGTCGATCTCCAGGATGGCGGAGGCGGGATCCGCCAGGCCCTCGGCAACCTCGGTGTGGAGGTCACCGAACTGCTGAAGGACCTCACGCATGTGCCGGGCACCGCCGCCGGAAGCGGCCTGGTACGTCATGGAGGTCGCCCATTCGACCAGTCCGTTGCGAAAGAGCCCGCCCATGCCCATGAGCATGCAGGAGACCGTGCAGTTGCCGCCCACAAAGTCCTTGACACCGGAATCCAGCCCGGCATCAATCACGTTGCGGTTCACGGGGTCCAGCACAATGATGGAGTCGTCATTGCCACGCAAGGTGGAGGCGGCGTCGATCCACAGGCCGTCCCATCCACGTGCGCGCAACTGGCCGTGAACAGCGGAGGTGTAGTCACCACCCTGGGCAGTCACGATGATCGGCAGCGCTGCGAGCTTGTCCAGGTCGTGGGCGTCCTGCAAGGTTCCGGTGTCACCCAGACCCTCAATGGTGGGAGCCTGCGCGCCGGGGGAGGACGTGGTGAAGAAGACCGGGTTGATGTCGGCAAAGTCGCCTTCGGTCTTCATCCGGTCCATCAGCACGGAGCCGACCATGCCGCGCCAGCCGACCAGGCCGACGGAAGGGGTGGAGTTGGCGGTGGAAATCATGCTGTCCAGTCTACGGACCGCATCCGTGGGCTTCGAGGCGTGGTTAACGGATGTGAGACAGCTCGCAATCCGTGTGACCTCCGGCCAGGTTCAGGCCACCAGACCGGCGTACTGGGGAAAGCGTTTGAGGTAGTCCTGGACGTAGGTGCACGTGGGATGGATCAACGTCCCTGAGGCCCGGCAGCTGTCCAAGACCAGGGTGATCAACGTGCGGGCGTAACCCTGGCGGCTGAAGCGTTCGTCAATGATGGTGTGCTGCAGCTCCACGGCACCGTCGTTGCGGCGTTCCACGGCCACAAAACCGATGAACGTCTGCCCGTCCCACAGTTCAACCCGGTTCTTCTCCTGGTTGTCCGCCAGCTTCAGTTCAGGGTCCTCCCGGACCTGGGGCTCGGTGTACTCGGTGTTCTCCGTGCTCATGCGGGCCTCCTGTGTGGATTGTGGTCCATCCCACTCTAAACGGTGCTGCGCCGATCCAAACGGTGCTGCGCCGACAGCTCAGCTGGAACTGGCCTGGTCCTTCACCCATGTCTGCACTCGCCAGGCCACCCCGGTTCGGGACCGCGCCTGGTCCTGGTCCTCCGTCAGACGCCATCCGTTGCCCAGCTGGGGTGCGTGGGTGTCACCGTCAGCTGCGAGCTCCAGAACGGAGACCACAGCGCGGGTCACCGGGTGCTGCGGGTGCTGCAGCGCGTGCCGGTAGAGCTGGCCTCCGCCGATCACCCAGATCAACTCACCACCATCAGCCGCCTGTGCCCTCTCAACAGCATCCTCATAAGAGCTCACCACGACGACGTCGTCGGGGCCCACCGCTGCCCTCACGGACTCCGGTGCGGAGGTGATCACAATGTTGGTCCGCCCACGAAGCGGTCGGAATGTGGGGGGAAAGGACTCCCAGGTGCGGCGGCCCATGATGACCGGATGGCCCATGGTGGTGTCACGGAAGTGGGCAAAGTCCTCCGGAACGTGCCACGGCATGGTGCCGTCGTTGCCGATCACCCCGTCCACGGTCTGCGCCCAAATGGCCGCGATCTGCGGTTGTGCCGATTCTCCGCCCTGCATCAGACCGCAACCGGGGCCTTGATGGTGGGGTGATGCTGGTAGTTCACCAGCTCGATGTCGTCGAGCTCGTAGTCGAAAATGGTCGCCGGCTTGCGCTTGAACTGCAGCTGCGGATACGGGAAGGGCTCGCGGGTCAGCTGCTCGGCCACCTGCTCCTGGTGGTTGTCGTAGACGTGGACGTCCCCGCCCGTCCACACGAACTCCCCGGGTGCCAGGTCCGTCTGGTGAGCCACCATGCGAGTCAGCAATGCGTAGGCCCCGATGTTGAACGGCACCCCCAAGAACATGTCCGCGGAGCGCTGGTAGAGCTGGCACGAGAGCTTGGCCGGGCCGGACTCCTGGGGCTCCACCCAGAACTGGAACATGGTGTGGCAGGGCGGCAGCGCCATGTCATCAACCTCGGCAGGATTCCAAGCGGTCACGATGTGCCGGCGCGAATCCGGGTTGGTTCTGATCTGCTCGATCACCTTGGCGATCTGATCGATCGTGCCACCATCCGGTGTTGGCCAGGATCGCCACTGGACACCGTAGACGGGACCCAGTTCCCCGTTCTCATCCGCCCATTCATCCCAGATGCTCACGCCGCGTTCCTGCAGCCAGCGGACGTTGGAGGAGCCTCGCAGGAACCAGAGCAGCTCCAGAGCAACGGACTTGAAGTGCACCCGCTTGGTGGTGATCAGAGGGAAGGACTCGGAGAGGTCAAAGCGCAACTGGCGCCCGAACACGGAGCGGGTGCCGGTGCCGGTCCGATCTGACTTGTGTGCGCCGGTGGAGGCCACCTGGGCCAAGAGGTCCTCGTAAGGGGTGGGAATGGCTGGTGTGGTCACAGGGGTGCTCCTTGGGTCCGCGTGGTCGCGGCGATGGTTCATGTGCTCTGCTGAGCACAACACCTTGAGGGGGTTGGGTATTCGGCCGGCTCAGGGGTCAAACGGTTTGACGATCTCCAGGGACACAGCACGACGCCGATGCCGACGGGAGACCTGAAGCACAATCATCTGCCCCGGGGCCAGATAAGGGTCCTCACCAGGCAACATGTCCCGCAGCTCGGCGGGCAGATGGTGACACAGAACCTTCAAGGCAGTGGGCAGCACCGGGCGGTGCGTGCAGATGGCTGCTGACTTGTCCTTGTCGAACAACGTTTCCACCACGGCGGCAGCCTTGCGCGGGCTGCGCTTGTGGGAACCCTCCGTCAGTGCGGGGCGTTCCTTGACTTTGATCCCGGCGTTCTTGGCATACGGCGTCACGGTGGAGAGGCAACGCAGCCAGGGGGAGGAGATGACGCGCCCTGGTGACCAGGTCTGCAGCAGCTTGGTCACAGCCAGCGCCTGGCGTTTGCCGGTGGCAGCCAGGGGCCGGTCACCTTCGGCCCGGGACCAGGAGGAACGCGGCTTGGCCTTGGCATGACGCACCAGCAACACCGGGCGGACGGAAAGATCCCCTGCCTGGTGCAACTCGATCAGCCGCTTGAGTGGCTCGACGTCCGTGGTGTTGGTCAGCATCCGCCCGGCCTGCTCCGGGCTGACCCACCGCAACTCGTCCACTTCTTTGCCATCAGGCCGCCCATTGGTGAAGGCGGGCAGCTCGGCACTCCAGTAGTAGACGTGCTTGACGCCCGCTTTGACCTTGTAGGAGATGGCAGGCAGCGGGACACCCAATCGCACCTTCAGCCCGACTTCCTCCATGACCTCGCGGTACGCCGCCTCGGGGAGGGTTTCGTCGTCGTCAACCTTGCCCTTGGGCCAGGACCAGTCGTCATAGCGGGGACGGTGAATGACCAGCACCTCGATGCTGCCATCGGATGCGGGACGCCAGCAGAGGCAACCGGCTGCGCGGACGTCAGGGGAGGAGTCGGGGACCTGCGCCGAAGTGCGGTAAGCAGATTTGGGCATGAGGTTCCCTGTTTCCTCTCTGCAAGGCGGGCCACCCCGGTTCAGGGTGGGCCGCGCGCGGTTGGCTGGGCCAAGACATGCTAACCCGTCCCGGCGCATCGATCGCGCCCGGAGCGCTGCCCTGGGCCGTCATGAACGGCTGAACATCACGTCCACGTGCCACGGCTGAAAACCCAGGGCGCGGTAAAGGTTGAAGGCCACCGTGTTCTCCGCGTCCACGTAGAGCAAGACCTCATCCAGGCCCTGGGCAGCCAAATGGTGCAAACCTGCCACGGTCAAGGCTTTGCCCAGACCTCGCCCTTGCTGGTCAGGCGCCGTTCCAACCACATGCACTTCACCCCGGGCCGGTTCCGTTGAGGTGGCCGGGTGGACCTTGGTCCAGTGGAACCCGGCAATGGTGTCCGGATCATCCACGGGGTGAGCCAGCAAGAAACCCTGGGGGTCGAACCAGTCCTCGGACTCCCGCGCTCGCAGGTCCTCAAGGGTCATGCGCCCCTGCTCGGGATGGCGGGCAAAGGCGGCGGCATTGACCCTCAGCCACGCCTCCTCGTCCCGGCCCACCTCGAAGGCGCGCAGCGCCAGGCCCTCCGGGAGAGTTGCATCGAGCTCCTCCCGCACACCATCCAGCGGCATCAGCAGGCGGTGAAGTTCGCGAACGGGGGTGAAGCCCAAGGAATCAGCCAGTGATCGGGCAGCTGCGTGGTCACCGTGCGCCCAGGCATCCACCGCCGTGTCCTTGACCGCCGAGGTGGACAGTGCTGCTTCAATCAGGGCCCGCCCCACCCCGGCGCCACGGTGTTCCGGTGCCACCACGGCTTCCAGGACGGCCGGTTGTCCCCGGTGAGCAGCCGACTCATCTGTTGGCCCGGTTTCATCTGCTTCACCGGCGCCCGCGCTCCCGTGGATCACGACGGCGGCACCCACCAGTGCGTCATCGTCCACCGGGGTGGCGGATCGGGCGCCGATCAGCGTGACCGTCTCAGGGGCTGAGCGCAGCTGAACCAGCGTTTGATCCGAGAACGGGGGATCGCCGTCGTGATCTGCGGCCTGATTTCCCAGGGCAACCACGTCCTCAACGGTGAGCGGTCTCAGGTCTTCGCGGGCAACGGAAGGGGTGGGGTTGGTGTTCACGGTGGCCTGCCTTCCCCGTGGCCGGGTTCAGGCTTCGCCGCCGAACCTGCGCTCGGAGGAGCGGTCGGCGGACAAGCTGTAACCCACGTTGCGCACGGTGGTGATCATGTGTTCGTGGTCCGAGCCCAGTTTGGAGCGCAGACGCCGAACGTGGACGTCAACGGTTCTGGTTCCACCGTAGTAGTCATAGCCCCAGACCTCGGAGAGCAACTGGGAGCGGGTGAAGACTCGCCCCTGGTTCTGTGCCAGGAACTTCAACAGCTCGAATTCCTTGTAGGTCAGATTCAGGGCTTCGCCGTTGACGTGGGCGGAGTAGGCGGCCTCGTCAATGATCACGGAGCCCACGTGAATGCGCTGGTCATCCGTGTCCTCGGGGACCAGCACACGGGCTGAGGCCAGTCGCAGGCGTGCCTCCACCTCAGCGGGGCCTGCAGAATCCAGGACAACGTCATCCACCATCCAGGTGGAGGCCACGGCGGCCATGCCACCTTCCGTGAGCACCATGATCACTGGAGCTTCCATGCCCTTTCCCCGCAGCAGTTGGGCAAGGTTGCGTGAGGAGATCAGATCTTTGCGGCCGTCCACCAACACCAGATCCGCAGTCACGGCCTCCACCGGTCCGGAGACCATGCGAGTGGGCTGGACGGAGATCCTGTGGTTCAACAGGTCAAGGGCAGGCAGGACCGTTGCGGAAGGTTCCGTGGAGTCGGTGAGCACAAGGATCTCTAACAACCGGTTCACTCCTGAACTTTTTGGTGAGGCTTGAGGTGCCCGCCGACTGGTGGTGACCAGTATAGAAAACCGTGTTTCCGCCAGATTGCGGGTGGTTTCAACCGGATTGCGCAGGGATGACCCCGGCTGCCGCTATCGTGGGGCAGAACATTTCCGCCTTGCGGCCTCCCATTCGTTCGTGCGCCGCAGGCGCTGCCGTTCAGCTCCCTTGTGGTGGCGGCACCTTCTGCACCCGCTGTCCCCAATCCCTCACCCAGGAATCACTGCATGCGCTACATCAAGATCATCGTCACGTCCGTGGTGGCCCTGATCCTCGCCCTCGTAAGCGCGGCTGTGGGTGGAGCCGCGCCAGTGATCGTGGTGGTGGCCATGAGCGTTGTGGTCGGACTGGGCTGGTCCCTGGCGGTGGGAGTGCCCGCGCGTTACCGCCACAACGTGATCATCTTGATCAGCGGCATCCTGGCAGCTCTGCTGTCCTGGTTGCACCCGGAACAGCGGTTCGTGTGGCTGCCGGCCATCGTGGGCGTGGCGCTGATCGCCACGTTCATCGCGGAGCTGGTGCGTGGAGAAGGCGCCAAACACCGGCTGGAGTCCACCATTTCCTCTGTGGTGGCTGTTCTGGCCGTGGTCTCCAGCTCCGGGTGGATTGCGCTGTCCCAGTCCTTGCACGCAAGCGGACAGTCCCCGCTGACAGCTGTGCTGATCTCCGGTTTGGTCAGTTTTGTGGTCATTGGCGTCATCGGGGCCCGTTTGGTGGCCTCAGCGCCCCAGGAAGGACCCAAACGAGGCATTGCATCCTTGGCGGTGACACCCGTGGCCCTGTTGGGCCCGGCCGTTCTGTTCACCTCGCACTGGGTCGGCATCGTGGTAGCTTGAGGCCATGCTTGCTCTTGAGATTTTCTTCCTTGTTCTGCTGGTTCTGGCTTCCCTCTGCATCGCAGGCATCGCCGCGATCGTCCTGAAGGGTCTGTACAAGGGCCAGAAGTAATCGTGCCGGTCGAAATCCCCACAGACCTCACACCTGAACTTGTTCCCTTCGCCTGGTTGTTGGGTGAATGGGAGGGGGACGGATTCCTGGGCTACGCCGATGTTGACCAGCGCCCGTTCCGCCAGCACGTTCACTTTGTTCACCACGGACTGCCCTTCCTGGAGTACCGCGCTGAGACGCACCTGATCGACGACGACGGCCTTCCCTCGCGTCTGATCGCCGTGGAAAGCGGTTTCTGGCAGCTGGACCGCCGATTAGAGGACGGGGACTTGGGCCCCGGACTCATGCCGCCGGACGTTGTCCCCGTGCTGCGGGACGCCGAATCCGTGGAGCGACTGCGAACAGGCTCAGGCGGTTTCCCCGTGTTGGCCACCATCAGCAGGCCCGGGGGTGTCAGCGAACTCTACGTCGGAGAAATCAACGGCCCGCGGATCCAGCTCGGCACCGATGCCGTGATGCGCGCGGCCGGAGCCAAGACGTACACGGCCGCCACCCGCATGTTCGGATTGGTCAACGGAGACCTCTTCTGGGCTTGGGACATGGCTGCTGAAGGCCATGAGCTGGCCACACACGCATCTGCAGAGTTGAAAAAGAAGGACTGATCGCCGTGGCAGAAGCCGCCCAACTCTCGCCCGTGATGAATGCTGTCCACGGTGCCGTGCAGGCCACCGGGGCTGATACAGGCGTGGCAGCCCACTACGGAGATCCCCTGCGCGAACAACGCGCGTTGGTTCGCGGCCAGGCCGTGGTGGACCAGTCCCATCTGGGAGTGCTCACGGTCCAGGGCCCGGACCGTCTCACCTGGTTGACCACGTTGAGTTCTCAGGTGCTGACCGCCCTGGCTCCGGGCCAGAGCGCAGAAACGTTGTTCCTCTCCGTGCAGGGGCGGGTTGATTTCGCTCCGCACGTCCTGGATGACGGAACGCGGACCTGGTTGATCGTCGAAGCCCATGAGCTCCAGCCGCTCAAGGACTGGCTGGAGCGGATGCGCTTTGCCCTGCGGGTTGAGATCGCCGACCGCAGTGCTGACGTGGCCGTTGTTGCTGCCGTTCAGATGCCGGAGCATGTGCGCGCTGCATCTGCACGGCTCTCGGCAGTGGAGGAGGGTCTCCCGGAAACCGAGGCCAATGCGGGCATCGTCCTGATGTGGACGGATCCTTGGCCGGGTGTGCTCAACGGGGGGTGGGCCTACGGGATCACCGACGGGCATCCGGCGGCCGGTCGGTGCTGGCAGCAAGCTCTGGTGGCGCGCACGGAACTCGTGGACGTGCTCACAGGACCGGCTGCAGACGGTATGCAGCTGGCCGGATCCTGGGCTGCCGAGGCGCTGCGTATAGAAGCCTGGCGGCCCCGTCCGGGCGTGGACACGGATGACCGTTCCGTGCCCCACGAGCTGGACTGGCTGCGCACCGCCGTCCACCTGGAGAAGGGCTGTTACAAGGGCCAGGAGACTGTGGCCCGTGTGCACAACCTGGGGTATCCGCCACGGCGCTTGACCTTCCTGGACCTGGACGGTTCCGAACACACCGTGCCGCCAGCAGGTTCTGAGGTGCTCCTGGGGGACCGTGTGGTCGGTCGAGTGACGGCAGCACAGTTGCATCACGAAGCCGGCCCCGTGGCCCTGGCCGTCCTCAAGCGGGCCGTCGATCCAACGGCTGACCTGACGGTGCGGGCCGTGCCATCCACATCGGCTCAGCAGCCAGATGACGATTCTCACGACGACGCCCCGCTCGAACACTGGGCGGCGGCGCAAACCGTCGTCGTGCCGCCTGAAGCCGGACAAACTGTTCAGCGTGAGAAGGGTTTCCTGCGCGGGCCGCGCTGAGGCGGCCACACAAGCCTTGGGGGCGGTCACCACACTGTGGTGACCGCCCCCAAAGCATCTTCGCGACCCTGCTTGAGGACCGCTGCCAACTCAGCGGCCGAAGAGGATCTTGGCCTCGTTGTACCGGGCCTCCGGGACGGTCTTGAGGCCGTCCAACGCCTCGGAGAAGTCCACGCGCTGAACATCGGTGCCGCGCAGAGCCACCATCTGGCCCCATGCGCCATCGCGCACCAGATCCACGGCACCCATGCCGAACCGGGTGGCCAGCACACGGTCAAAGCTGGTGGGGGCGCCGCCGCGCTGAATGTGGCCCAGGATCGTGTTGCGGGTCTCGATCCCGGTGAGGCGCTCGATCTCTTGGGTCACGTAGTCACCGATTCCGCCCAGGCGCGGGCGGCCATCGGCTTCCAGACCCTTGTTGTGCAGAACCTCGTCAAAGCCTTCCGGAATGAAGCCCTCAGCAACCACCACCAGGGGGGAACGCCCGCGCTCGTGGACCTCGGAGACCCAGGCGGCAACCTGTTCCATGGGGACCTCCTGCTCCGGAATCAGAATGGCGTGGGCGCCGGCGGACATCCCGGAGTGCAGGGCGATCCAGCCCACGTGACGCCCCATGACCTCGGCCACCATGCACCGGTGGTGGGAGTCGCCGGTGGTGCGCAGACGGTCCATGGCGTCGGTGGCGATCTGCACGGCGGTGTCGAAACCGAAGGTGTAGTCGGTTGCCTGGAGATCGTTGTCGATGGTCTTGGGCACACCCACCACGGGCAGACCGGCATCTGCCAAACGCTTGGCACCTGCCAGGGTGCCCTCGCCGCCGATGGCCACAATGGCGTCCACGCCGAGCTTCTCAATGGTCTTGGCAATGTTCTCCGGGCCACCGTTGGGGCCGTCAAACGGGTTGGTGCGGGAGGTACCCAGGATGGTGCCACCCACGCGAGCCAGACCACGCACGGAGGAACGCGGAAGATCCATGATGTCGCCTTCAACAACACCGCGCCAGCCGTCCAGGAAGCCCACCAACTCGTAGTCATAGGACTTGATGCCGTGCAACACGGCACCGCGGATCACAGCGTTCAAACCGGGGCAGTCGCCACCGCTGGTCAGCAGACCGATCTTCATGTTTGCTCCTCCATGAGGTTGAGAAAGAGATCGAGGGAGGGGGTTGACCGGCGCTTGACGGCCACCCCGTGGTGGAGTGCCTCTCACGCCCACCCCCAGGTGAACTCCCCACCAGTCTAGGAGTTGATGCAACCTTCACCTTGCTTGTTGGCACCAGATGCCTCGCCCTGCGCAATGGTGCCGTGAACCCGCGGTGAACGGGGCGATCCCGGTGCCCAGGAGCATTAGGATGAGTGGTGAGTCACAGCACGCGGTGGGGGCTCGCCTCCTCACCTGCCTGCGTCATCCCCGCGTCACGCGGACACTGCAAAGGAGTGGTCGATATGGCAGAAGCCCCCAAAGAAAACCTCAGGGAGTTCATCGACAAGCTCGTGGAGCAGGGATACACCGTCCAGGAGGGCCACTCACCTGATCCCGATCTGATCGATCCCGGTGGATCGGCGGTGGAGACCTGGCGTGAGGGCTACCCGTACCAGGAGCGGATGTCCCGGGATGACTACGAGATGGAGAAGTACAAACTCCAGATCGAACTGCTCAAGTTGCAGTACTGGACCCAGGACAACAACCTGCGCCACATCATCGTGTTCGAAGGCCGTGACGCTGCAGGCAAGGGCGGCACCATCAAGCGCTTCATGGAGCACCTCAACCCGCGTGCTGCCCGGACCGTGGCACTGAACGCCCCCACCGAGCGAGAGCGGGGCCAGTGGTACTTCCAGCGCTACATCCAGCACTTCCCCACGTTCGGGGAAATGGTGATGTTCGACCGCTCCTGGTACAACCGCGGCAACGTGGAACGTGTCATGGGTTTCTGCTCGGATGACGAGTACGAGGACTTCATGAACCAGGCGCCGGCCTTTGAGAAGATGCTGGTGGATTCCGGCATCCACCTGACCAAGTTCTGGTTCTCCGTGACCCAGCACGAACAGCGCACCCGTTTTGCCATTCGCCAGATCGACCCGGTGCGCCGATGGAAGCTCTCCCCGAACGACCTCGCCTCCCTGGACCGCTGGGACGACTACACCTTGGCCAAGGAAGAGACCTTCCGGCGCACGGACGCGGACCACGCCCCGTGGATCACCATCAAGTCGAACGACAAGAAGCGCGCTCGCCTCAATGCCATGCGTTACTACTTGAACCAGTTCGATTACGACGACAAGGACACCTCGGTGGTCTATGAGGCCGATCCCTTGATCGTACGCCGGGGCCGGGACGCCGTCGACGACTGACACGAACCCCACCCGCCATGAAGCCGAGACCTCCGTTACGCCCCATCCCACACGGGATTTTGGGCCGTAACGGAGGTCTCGGCTTGTGGGGACGGGGGCTGCAGCTCAGGTGCGGTCGGCCAGTGCCCAGGCGGCTGCGGCGTTCACACCGGTGACCGTGAGCACGGAGGGCCAGGCGCCCATCTTCTTGGCCAACGGGTGGGAGAGGCCAAAGCCCAGCAGGTACGTGGTGCTGAGGGCTGCCGTGGTGATGGGTCCGGACTTGCGCCACCAGTTGTGCGCTGCGGCGGCACCTGCGGCGAACAACACCGCGCCACCCAGCGGGCGCACGCCCGTCCACCGGGCCACACCGTAGCCACCGATCAGCCCCACCGTGACCAGTGCAGATGTGGGGATCTGCTCGGTGGCAGCCTGTGCTCCCGTGTAGAGATCTGTGAGGTCTTCCCGCAGAGTCACCTGCGGGGCCGTGGACTTCTTGGACATGTGAACCTCTTCCGACGTACTGAGATCTGCGGGCGGGATGGCTGTGCTGCCATCCCGCCCCATGGTCACTTGGCTGAGCCCAGGAACTTCTCCAGGCGCTCGATGCCTTCGGCAAGGTCGTCGTCGCCCAGGGCGTAGGAGAGACGGAAGTAGCCGGACGGACCGAAGGCCTCGCCCGGGACCACGGCAACCTTGGCCTGGTTGAGCACCAGCTCGGCAAGTTCCGCCGAGGTCTGGGGCGTGACACCACCGAATTCCTTGCCCAGCAGGCCGCGAACGTCCGCGTAGGCGTAGAACGCACCTTGCGGGGTGGGCACCTCAACGCCCTCAATGGCGTTGAGGCCGTCCACAATCTTTCGACGACGACGGTCGAAGGCCTCCTTCATCTTCCCCACCTGGTCCATCGGGCCCGTGAGGGCTGCCAGGGCTGCACGCTGCGCGATGTTGTTGACGTTGGAGCTCAGATGTGACTGCAGGTTGCCGGCCGCCTTGATGACGTCCTTGGGGCCGATCATCCAACCCACTCGCCAACCGGTCATGGCGTAGGTCTTGGCCACGCCGTTGAGCACGATCACGTTCTCGGCCAGTTCGGGGCAGGCCCCCGCAATGGAGGTGAACTCCAGGCCGTCGTAGACCAGGTGCTGGTAGATCTCATCCGTGATGACCATCAATCCCTTGGCCGCAGCCCAGGCGCCCAGTGCCTTGATCTCCTCTGCCGTGAACACGGAGCCAGTGGGGTTGGAAGGGGAGCACAGCAGTAGCACCTTGGTGCGCTCCGTGACGTGTTCCTCCAGCATCCCCGGGTTGACCTTGTAACCACGCTCGGGGCCTGCGAACACCTCCACGGGCACACCACCGGCCAGGCGGATGGCTTCCGGGTAGGTGGTCCAGTAGGGGCTGGGCAGCAGGACTTCGTCGCCGTCGTCCACCACGGTCTGGAAGGCCTGGTACACGGCCTGCTTGCCGCCGTTGGTCACGATCACCTGGGAAGGATCCACGCTCCAGCCGGAGTCCCGTGCGGTGACATCGGCAATCGCCTGACGCAGTTCGGGCAGGCCCGATCCGGCCGAGTAGCGGAAGTTGGCGGGGTTCTTCAGTGCTTGCGCAGCAGCTTCCACGATGTAGTCGGGGGTGGGGAAATCCGGTTCGCCTGCACCGAAGCCGATCACCGGCTCACCGGCAGCCTTGAGTTCCTTGGCCTTGGAATCCACCGCCAATGTGGCCGACGGTGCAATGGCACCGATCCGGCGCGAAATACGGGATGACGTGGTGGGAGCGGTCTTGGGCGTTGGGTCTGACATGACCTTGGGGACCTCCTTGCGCCCTCACAGGCTGGCCGCGTGAGCAGTGCCTCTTTGGGGGCTGTGGCTGTAACAGGCGGGCGTGGCCCATGCTACCCGTGGGCGCCCTTGCCCTGGCATCGGGTGGTGGCCGTTCAATTGCCAGCCGTCGCGCGGTGGCTTAGACTCTGGCGCTGGTGTTCAACCACCATTGGTTTGTGATGCCCACAAGCGTTTCGTGATGACTGCAACGTTCAAGGCGTAGCGGGTGGCAACCAGTGGTAAGGTCTTTCACCGGTGTTCGACCCGGAAGCCAGCAATCTGCACGTGTGCGGCGGGGCTACGGGGTGGCATCACCTAGGGCAGTGGCGCAATTGGTAGCGCAGCGGTCTCCAAAACCGCAGGTTGCAGGTTCGAGTCCTGTCTGCCCTGCGTCGCACCATTGCGGGTGTGGCGCCGGAAGAATCGAATGTTCGGTGCTTCGGCCCACGCCCGTGTGGCACATCGACCCACACCGAGGGCAACGCGCGCAGTGCCTCGAGGAGAATGAATGTCGCAGACAACAGCCACCGATCGCCCCGGCGGCGAACCGGACGAAGCCCCCTCGGGGATCTTCGGCCGGATCTTGCTGTTCCTGCGCCAGGTCCTCGGCGAACTGCGCAAGGTGCACACCCCCACACGCGCGGAACTTGTGCAGTACGTGCTGGTGGTTCTGGTTTTCGTGGCCTTCATGATGGCGCTGATCTCCGTCTTGGACCTCGGCCTCGGACAGCTGGCCATGCTGGTTTTCGGTGAGGGCACGATCGCCAACTAGAGCGCGGTTCGGCCGCACCGGCACCCCAAACGGATGCCTGCGGGAGTGCACTGATTCCGTCCGGTACTCGGAAGTTCAAGAAATCAGGCTCACCCGTAGGACTCACGGAGACCCTTGGGTCTCACACAGAGCAGAGGAAAGCAGGACACCTGAAGTGACCGAGCACCAGGCTGAGAACGACGTCGAACTCAACGCCGACTCCCCGGCCGAACAGCCCGTGGCTGAGCCGGCCGATCAGGCTGCCCAGGAGCCCACTGACTCCCTTTCCGTCCAGGAAGCGGACCTGCAGTTCGCGGATGACGCTCAGGCGTCCCCGGAGGTCGCCGCAGCCCAGGCCCCTGCGCAAGAGCAGGACGCTGAGGCCGCCGATCCCCGCGCCGAATTCGCTGCCAAGCTGCGGCGCCAGGAGGGCGACTGGTTCGTCATCCACACCTACGCCGGTTACGAGAACCGCGTGAAGACCAACCTGGAGACCCGCATCCAGTCCTTGAACATGGAAGAGGACATCTTCCAGATCGAGGTCCCCATGGAAGAGGTCGTGGAGATCAAGAACGCCCAGCGCAAGACCGTGCGCCGCGTCCGGATCCCCGGTTACGTGCTGGTTCGCATGAACCTGACCGACGCCTCCTGGGGCGCTGTCCGCCACACCCCGGGTGTCACCGGGTTCGTGGGTCAGGACGCCTACAACCCCAACCCGCTGCGGATCGATGAAGTGGTTGACATGCTCAACCCGGTCTTCGAGACCCCGCAGACCGCTGCCGACGGCGAGGCTCCCGCCGCCGCTGGTGGTGTCCCTGCAAAGGCTGCTCCGGCTGTGACCGTGGACTTCGAGGTCGGGGAATCCGTGATCGTCAAGGAAGGCGCATTCGCAACCCTTCCGGCCACGATCTCCGAGATCAAGGTCGAGTCCCAGCAGCTGGTGGTTCTGGTTTCCATCTTCGAGCGCGAAACCCCTGTCACCATTGCTTTCGATCAGGTCTCCAAGATCTGATCATTCCCGCCGCCTCCTTGATAGGGACGCACCGCGGTCGACGACGACCGCCACGGCCGGCTTGCTGGCCCCAAAACTTCGGCCAGCCCCGGGACACGCTTTGCCCAGGGCTGTGCCGTCCGGTCACCGCGCCACGGTGACCACCCGCCGTCGTACGCTCCTGTGCGGCGGTACGTTCAGCAGAAAAGGACCATCACCATGGCTCCCAAGAAGAAGGTCTCTGGCCTGATCAAGCTGCAGATCCAGGCTGGTGCCGCCAACCCGGCTCCGCCCGTTGGCCCCGCGCTCGGTGCGCAGGGCGTCAACATCATGGAGTTCTGCAAGGCCTACAACGCGGCCACCGAATCCCAGCGCGGCAACATCATCCCCGTGGAGATCACGGTCTACGAGGACCGTTCCTTCACCTTCATCACCAAGACCCCTCCGGCCGCTCAGCTGATCAAGAAGGCTGCCGGCATCTCCAAGGGTTCCGGCGTCCCGCACACCCAGAAGGTCGGCAAGATCACCTGGGACCAGGCACGTGAGATCGCCACCACCAAGCAGGAAGACCTCAACGCCAACGACGTTGAGCAGGGCGCCAAGATCATTGCCGGCACCGCCCGCTCCATGGGCATCGAGGTCGAGTGATTCGGGTTCTCCCGAACACCTGAGCTCCACCCGCTGGCAACAGCAGACAGACAACACGTGGCAGGGCCGAGCGCGGTCCGTAACGACCACGACTGCACAAGGAGAAGAAGCAGATGGCCAAGCGCAGCAAGGCGTACAAGGCAGCAGCAGCCAAGATCGAAGAGGGCAAGCTCTACACCCCCGCTGAGGCGGTTGCCCTGGTGAAGGAGATCAACTCGTCCAAGGCAGATGCAACCGTTGAGGTTGCCATGCGCCTGGGTGTTGATCCCCGTAAGGCAGACCAGATGGTTCGCGGCACCGTGAACCTGCCCAACGGCACCGGCAAGACCGCCCGCGTGGTGGTTTTCGCCCAGGGTGACAAGGCAGCAGCGGCTGAGGCCGCAGGCGCTGACTTTGTGGGTTCCGATGACCTCATCGCCAAGGTGGCCGGTGGCTGGGTGGACTTTGACGCCGCCGTGGCAACCCCGGACATGATGGGCAAGGTGGGTCGCCTGGGCAAGGTCCTGGGTCCCCGTAACCTCATGCCGAACCCCAAGACCGGCACCGTGACCATGGACGTGGCCAAGGCTGTTGGAGACATCAAGGGCGGCAAGATCGACTTCCGCGTGGACAAGCACTCCAACCTCCACTTCATCATCGGCAAGTCCTCCTTCGACCAGAAGGCTCTGGCGGAGAACTTCGGTGCAGCTCTGGAAGAGGTGCTTCGTCTGAAGCCGTCCTCCTCCAAGGGCCGTTACGTCACCAAGATGACCGTGGCCTCCACCTTCGGCCCCGGCGTCCCGGTTGACCCGAACGCAACTGAGGTTTCGACCGACTGATTTCGGTCGACTCATCGAGCTGGTGGCAGTTCGGTACGGCATCATCACCTGATGGCGTACCGAACTGCCACCAGCTTTTGTGTGCCCTGTGCCGGGTGACGCCGCAGGGCTCGGTCCGGAGTGCGGCCTGCCGGTAGTGTGGACGGACGTCGCAGTCGTCACGAAAGGTCCGTTGTGAGCATCCCGCAGCCGGTGGTCATTCAGCAGGTCCGCATCCCGGACACCTTTGACGACGACGCCGCCCAGGTCTTGGGTGAAATCGCTGAACTGGTGCGCCGCTCCCGCGAGTCCGTGTGGGGCACGGGGGATCTGGTCAACGATGCCGAGGACCTGTTCCGGGATCTGCATGACCCGTGGGAACGGGTGGTGTTGCTGACCGCTCGAACTGACGGACAGTTGGCGGGGCGCGCGGAGGTGCGGCTGCCGTTGATCGTGGAAACACGCAGCGCCCAGATCTTCCTGGCAGTGGACCCGGATCATGAGACCGGGGGAGTGGGATCCGAACTGTTGGCGGCTGCCGAGTCCGTGGCACAGTCGGAGGCCCGCCGCGTGATGGTGATTCATTCCGAACACCCGGGCCCGCAAGACATCCAAGGCGATGGCCGAATCGGCTCGGCCACGGGTGCCTTGCCGAT
>NZ_JROX01000083.1:0-7791 GCF_000800955.1 Kocuria sp. ZOR0020 | reverse complement strand
AGATCCAGGCGTTGCCCACCGAATGCGGGCTCCGCACGGTGGGCGGGGGCGGCGTCGTGGTGGCCGGCCGTTGCGTCCGCAGCCGCAGGTGTTCGGCGGTCTGCAGGTTCGGGTGGCAGTGAACTCATGGGCTCCATTGTGCGACAACACGATAAGTTGGGCGCCATGAACCCCACCCCCGAACTGCCTGCGCACGCACCCGTGACCGACCGCCGCGAGTCCACCCGTGAGTTCCACGGTGACCGTTTTGTGGACCACTACGAGTGGCTACGGGACAAGGACTCCCCCCAGGTTTTGACTCATTTGGAGGCCGAAACCGCCTTCGCGGAAGCCTCCACGGCACACCTGGCCCCGCTGCGCGAACAGATTTTCCAGGAGATCAAGGGCCGCGTGCAGGAAACGGATCTGTCCGTGCCCTACCGCCGCGGCGACTGGTGGTACTTCGGGCGCACGGTGGAAGGCGGGGAACACGGCATCCGCTGCAGGGTCCCCGCAACCGCTCCCGTGCACGACGACGACGCCTGGACCCCACCCGTCGTGCAAGCCTGCACCACGCTGCCGGGTGAACAGGTGTTGCTGGACGGCAATGCAGAAGCTGCCGAACACGATTTCTGGTCACTGGGAAGTTTTGACGTGACCCCGGATGGGCGGTGGATGCTGTGGGCGGCGGACACCACCGGGGACGAACGCTTCACGGTGCAGGTCAAGAACCTGGACTCCGGAGAGATCCTGACCGATCAGATCCCAGACACCTCCTACGGAGCCTTCCTCTCCCCGGACGGTGCCTCCGTGTTCTACACGGAGGTGGATGAGTCATGGCGTCCGTGGCGGGTGCGTCGGCATTTGCTAGGCACACCGGTGGCTGAGGACTCCGTGGTTGCTGTGGAAGAGGACCCGGGACTGTGGTTGTCGGCCGGGCTCTCCGCGGACCGGCAATGGCTGGTGCTGGATGCGGGATGCTCCGACTATTCGGAAGTCTCCCTCCTGCCCTTGGATGCCCCCGCGGGCACGCAAGCGCAGGTGGTGCTTCCACGCGAGGATCGCATCCTGTACCAGGCAGAGCCCGTGGTGGTGGATGGCCGTACCGTGGTGCTGGTCTCCCACGACCACCAAGCCCCGGACGGCCGGGTGTCCTTGCTGGACATCGACCAGTTGGGGCGCTCCCTGACAGATATCCAGCCGGTGGACGTGGTTCCGGCACAGCCAGGTCTACGCATCATGGGATTCGCGGTGCTGGAGCACCACGTGGTGCTCTCTGCCCGGGCGGAGATGATGCCATCCGTGCTGGTGCTGCCGCTGGCGGGACTGGGGACGCAGCATCAGAGTGAGCCGGTGCGGATTGGGGTGGGCTGCCCCGTTGGTTCGCGTGAGGTGGCCCTGGAGAGCATTGAGGTGCTGGCTGCCGAACATGACTCCCCCGTCCTGCGCTTCACAGCCGAGTCCTTCACCCGGCCCACCCGCGTGTACGACCTTGTCCTGGCTGCTGATGGCTCCTTGGGGCAGCCGATCCTGCGTCAGGAAAAGGCCGTGCTGGGTGGGTACAACGCAGAGGACTACACGGTCGAGCGAGACTTTGCGCAGGCTGCCGACGGCACGCACATCCCGATCACGCTGATCCGCCGCCGGGACGTCACCGACCCGGCACCGGCGATCGTGTACGCCTACGGGTCCTACGAGATCAGCATGGACCCGGCCTTCTCCTACTCCCGGGTCTCCCTGCTGGACCGCGGTGCCACGTGGGTGATTGCCCACGTCCGCGGCGGTGGTGAACTGGGCCGGGCCTGGTATGAGGACGGCAAAAAGCTGCACAAGGCCAACACCTTCACGGACGTTGTGGCGGTGACGCAGCACGTCGGTGCACGGGCCGACATCGACTCCTCCCGGGTGGTGCTCATGGGTGGATCCGCCGGCGGTCTGCTGGTGGGAGCGGTGTTGAACCTGGCCCCGGAGCTGTACTGCGGGGCGGTGGCCTCCGTTCCCTTTGTGGATCCCCTGACCTCCATCCTCATGCCGGAACTGCCCCTGACCGCATTGGAGTGGGAGGAATGGGGCAACCCCATCCAGGACGCTGAGGTCTACCGCTGCATGAAGGCCTACTCCCCGTACGAGAACATCCGCCCCGCCGTCGTCGTCCCCGGTGACAACGACGACGCTGCACCGTCACCGGTGTACCCGCCCATCCTGGCGGTGACCTCCCTGCACGACACCCGTGTGTTGTACGTGGAGCCGGCAAAGTGGGTGGCTGCCCTGCGCCATGCCCACCCCGATTCAGCGGATCAGGTGCTCATGCGCATCGAGATGGCGGGTGGCCACGGTGGGGCATCGGGACGTTACCAGCGGTGGCGGGACACCGCGTGGGAGGACGCCTGGGCCCTGGAACGCCTGGCCCTCGCCTGACCCACACCCTCCCCCTCCCCTCACCCGCCGAATAGGCCTTTTGATCGCCCCTGACCCACTCAGCAGCGATCAAAAGGCCTATTCGGCGGGGAGAACAGTGCGAGGGTGCCAGACCGGGACAGCCTTGGCCGGGTGGCGTTCCAGGAACAACACCAGGGGAATCACGCCCAAGCTCAACACCATGCTGGTCAGAGCCACCGGCCACAGCGCCACAGTCTGCGGCACCCACACCAACTCGATGAACACTCCCGCCAAGTTGGAGCCCATGTGCCAGCCCAGGGGCACCCACAGGGAACCCGTGCGCACGGCGGCCCATGCCAGCACGCAGCCAAAGATCAACAATTCGGCAAAACGTAGACCGATCCACGTGGCGGATCCGTTCTGCGCAGCCAAATTCGGGGCGTGGGCAGCAGAGAAGAGGGCACCGCTGAGCAGGATCACACCCACCAGCGGCCACTTGTTCTCCGTGAGGCGCACCAGGACTCCGCGGTAGACCAACTCCTCCGGCAGGGCCGTGGCCAGACATCCGATGACCACAGCACCCAAAGCACCAAAGAACGCCGCACGCGGCAGCCACACCCCCATGGGTGTGGTGGCACCAGTCATCAGGAACACCGCGCCGGAGATCCCGGTCAGCAAACCCGCCACCACCAAGGCAGCAACAAAGGCCCTGGGCCGTTGGGCGCCCGAACGGATGTCTGCCCCCATGGCCGAATCACGCACTGCCGGAGCTGACCCCACGGCCTGGTCCCACCGGTGAAAACCCAGATCATGCAGATTCCGCTTGGCCATGATGAACCAGATCAGCAGCACCACCACGGGCTGGGCAAAGAACACGGCTTCCCACGGCCAGTCCCGAATGGCCATGCGCATGGAGATGAACAAACCGGCCACCAACGTGGCCAGAACCGCCGCCAAGGGGCGATCCCTGACCAGTCGTTGGAGTCCTCGCATGCCTCAGAGCCTATCCGTGCCCCACTTGGGCATGGAAAATGCGGATTCCGAAGCCGAAATCCGCATTTTCCATACTCAAACCTCCGGAACCGAAGGCACTCAGCTCACGCCGAGCTTCTCCAGGATCAGCTCACGCACGCGTCCGGCATCGGCCTGCCCGCGGGTGGCCTTCATGACCGGGCCGATCAGTGCGCCCACGGCCTGAACCTTGCCGCCCTGGACCTTGGCCACAACGTCAGACATCTGTGCCATGGCGTCGTCGATTGCTGTCAGCAGCACGCCGTCGTCGGAGACCACGGCCAGGGATCGTGCCTCCACGATCTGCGCCGGTGATCCCTCGCCGTCGGCCACAAAGCCGATGACCTGCTTGGCGATTTTGTCATTGATGGTCTCGGCCTGGATCAGGGATTCCAGCTCCACCACGTGCTCCGGGGTGACGCCCAGATTGGTGATCTCCACACCCCGCACGTTGGCCACGCGGGCGATCTCCCCCATCCACCACTTGCGCGCAGCACCCGCGGGGGCACCGGCGGCAATGGTGGCTTCGATTTCGTCCAGCACACCGGCGTTGACGACGTCGCGGAATTCCTGATCCGAGTAACCCCACTCGGCCTTGAGCTTCTTGCGGCGCTGCGCCGGAGGCTCCGGCAGCTCACCGCGCAGCTGCTCCACCCAAGCGGGATCCGGGACCACGGGCACCAGGTCCGGTTCCGGGAAGTAGCGGTAGTCATCCGCGTCCGACTTGGGCCGCCCGGAGGTGGTGGACCGGGTGTCCTCGTGCCAGTGGCGGGTCTCCTGGACAATCGAGTCCCCGGCACTGAGCACGGCGGCGTGGCGCTGGATTTCGTAGCGCACAGCGCGTTCGACGGCGCGCAGCGAGTTCACGTTCTTGGTTTCGGAGCGCGTACCAAAAGTTGAGGACCCCTTGGGCATCAGTGACACGTTGGCGTCACACCGCACGTTGCCGCGTTCCATGCGGGCATCCGAGATGCCCAAGTTCTTCACGATCTCCCGGATGGCAGCCACGTAGGCCCGCGCCAACTCAGGGGCTCGCTCACCTGCGCCCACGATCGGCTTGGTGACGATCTCGATCAGCGGCACACCGGCACGGTTGTAGTCCACCAGGGAGAACTCGGCACCCTGGATACGACCCGTGGCACCACCCTTGTGCGTGAGCTTCCCGGCGTCCTCCTCCATGTGCGCGCGTTCGATCTCAATGGTGAACGGTGTGCCGTCCTCCAGCTCCACAGTGATCTCGCCCTCGAATGCAATGGGTTCGTCGTACTGGGAGGTTTGGAAGTTCTTGGGGGTGTCCGGGTAGAAGTAGTTCTTCCGCGCAAAGTGGGAGATCGGAGCAATGGAGCAGTTCAGCGCCAGCCCCAAGCGGATGGCCGATTCCACGGCCTTCTTGTTCACCACCGGCAGCACACCGGGCAGGCCCAGGGAGACCGGGGTGGTGTTGGAGTTGGGAACGTCGCCGAACTCGTTGGGGGCTGAGTCGAACATCTTGGTCTTGGTGTTCAACTCCACATGGACCTCGAAGCCCAGAACGGGATCGAATTTCTCCATGGCCTCTTCGAAGGACAGGGTTTCTGCAGTCACTGGGCGGCTCCTTGGGCAGCAGCAGATTCAGCACCGGACAGGTTCTTCACGGCGGCGACGACGTCGGGCAGGTCCTTCCAGATGGGCCCACCGTTGGCCTGGGTCAACAGTGCTTCCAGGCCGGCACCTGCACGGTACAAACGGGCGTCTTCACGGGCCGGAGCCATGAATTGAACACCCACGGGCAGTCCGTCTTCCGGTGCCAATCCGGCCGGCAGCGAGATCGCGGGAACGCCGGCCAAGTTGGTGGGGATGGTGGCGACGTCGTTGAGGTACATCTCCATGGGGTCCGCGTGTTCGTCCACGGACCCCATGGGGAACGCGGTGCTGGGCGCGGTGGGAGAGATCAGGACGTCGCACTTCTCAAAGGCGTCGTTGAAGTCGCGCTGCACCAGGGTGCGGACCTTCTGGGCTGAGCCGTAGTAGGCGTCGTAGTACCCGGCCGACAGCGCGTAGGTGCCCAGGATGGTGCGGCGTTTGACCTCGGAGCTGAATCCGGCGGCGCGGGTGGCGGCCATCACACGTTCGATCGTCAGGTTGCCGTCGGTGGGCAGGGTACGGCGGCCGAACCGGACGCCGTCGTACTTGGCCAGGTTGGAGGAGACCTCCGAGGACATGATCAGGTAGTAGGCGCCCAGCGCGTAGCGGAAGTTGGGGGTTTCCACCTCAACCACCTCCGCACCGGCGGAACGGAGCAGCTCCACGGCCTCGCGGAAGCGCTGCTCCACCCCGGCCTGGAATCCCTCACCGGTCAGTTCCTTGACCACGCCCACGCGCAGACCCTTCAGGCCACCGTCAGCGGCACCGGAGCGCGCGGCCGCGGCAAAGCCCTCGACGGGATCGGTCAGGGAGGTGGAGTCCTGAGGGTCGTGACCGCCCACCACCTCGTGCAGCAAGGCCGCATCCAACACGGTGCGGGAACACGGGCCCACCTGGTCCAGGGAGGAAGCCATGGCAATCACGCCATAACGGGAGACCGAACCGTAGGTGGGCTTGACCCCCACCGATCCGGTCACGGCGGCCGGCTGGCGGATGGAACCACCGGTGTCCGTGCCCAGGGCCAGCGGCGCCTGGAAAGCACTGACCGCAGCAGCGGAGCCACCACCGGAACCACCTGGGATCCGGGTCAGGTCCCACGGGTTACGGGTCACGCCATAGGCGGAGTGTTCCGTGGTGGAACCCATGGCGAACTCATCCAGGTTGGTCTTTCCCAGCATGGGCATCCGGGCCGCGCGCAAACGCTTGGTCACGGTGCCGTCGTAGGGGCTCATCCAGCCTTCCAGCATCTTGGAGGCCGCCGTGGTGGGCTGGCCCTTGGTCACAATCAGGTCCTTGACCGCAATGGGCACACCGGCCAGGTCGTGCAGATCTTCCCCGTTGTTGCGGGCTTCATCCACATCCGCTGCAACCTGCAAGGCCTCCTCTGCGTTCACGTGCAGGAACGCATTCAGCCCGGTCTTGCCGGCGTAGCGGTTGTTGTCATCTGCGGGCGCGCCGTCCGTGGCGGCAATCCGGTCCAGGTGCGCCTGGACGGCCTCCACGGAGGTGACCTCCCGGGCCGCAAGTTTCTCCGCCAGCTGGGCTGCGGAGAGTTCAATCAAGTTCTCAGTCATCCGAGTCTCTTCCGTCTGCAGTGGGTTACGCGCTGCGCGCTCAGTCTTCTTCCAGGATCGCGGGGACCTTGAACTGGCCATCCTCCGCGTCCGGGGCACCAGAAAGTGCCTGCTCAACCGTCAGCGGCTCTCCCACAACGTCCTCGCGCATCACGTTGCGCAGCGGCAGCGGGTGGCTGGTGGCCGGGACGTCCTCGCCTGCCACCTCACTGACCTCCGCCACGGCCGTGACGATCTGTCCGAGTTCACCGGCCATGGCCTGCAGCTGCTCCTCCGACATCTCGATGTGTGCCAACTGCGCCAAATGGGCCACGGTGTCACGGGTGATCTCGGACATGCACGCTCCTAGTGTTCACGTTTGAGGGGTTGGTTCCGCTGCACATCACGCCCGGACCTGCACCGTGAGCAGGCTGCTGAACGACGACGACGGAACCCGGCCAGTCTAGCCGCGCAGCATCAGGGCTTCAGGCACATACGCTGGTGGAGAGAAGAAGAACACGTGCCGCCGCGCGAACTGGTCACTCCAGGACCGGAAGCTGCGGGGCACACAACACATGAACCCGGAAAGAGGCCGTTGATGGCATCAGGCAAGAAGACCAAGCCCAAGAAGGATCGCGGGGCAGCCCGCCGCGCCAAAGCTGCCGCCCGTGGCACCTCCGGTGGCCAGAGCGCGGCCAGGACTCCGTCGCAGGACGCCGCCAATGCCTGGCGTCAGGGCATCTCCACCGCCACTGCGGCCACCGTGGATCAGATGACGGCGCACATGCAGCACGTGGTGCTGGAGCAGCTGGAGCAGTTCCTGGCCTTCCCCCCGTTTGTGGTGACGGCCGGGCGTGATGGTGAATTCGAGCTGGAAAGTCTCTCCGCGGAGGATTTGGAACAGTTGGATCCCGCGGAAGCACTTGAATCCTTGCGAGCGCGCCTCAAGGACACCGCACCCTCCTTGCTGGGTGCGGTGCTGGCATTCCCGGCAACACTGCCGGACCGTTCCGGGGCCAGTGCAGTGATCGCGGAGGTGGAACACATTGACGGCGTGAAGCTCACGCTCATCCAGACGTATCGCCTCAAGGGCGTCAACGGGGCCAAGAAGACCCATCTGGAGGACGCAGTGGTGGAACCCCGCGACACCACGCTGCTTGGCTGACCACACCTTGTGGCTGCCGGACTGACCGCCGCTTTGGGGCCCTTCACAGATGAGCATGGGTAGCGGTGTGCGCGTGGGCGT
>NZ_JROX01000082.1:0-11726 GCF_000800955.1 Kocuria sp. ZOR0020 | reverse complement strand
ATCAAAATCCAAATGCAGATTGGCCGCCACAAGCCGGGGGTGCCGGCTTGGTACCTGCATGCCATTGGTGTGCACCCGCAGTTCCGGGGCCGCGGAGTGGGCTCGCAACTGCTCAAGCATCGCCTTGACCTGGTGGATGCGGACAACCAGCCCGCCTACCTTGAGTCTTCGACCTCCTTGACCGGCAGGTTGTACCGCCGTCACGGGTTCCAGACCTTGCGCCCCATCAGCATCACGGAGCAGGCCGTGCCGTACGCCATGTGGAGGCCTCCGACTGATCAGCGCTGAAGCTGGTCAAGCAGCGCCGAAACCCCTGAATCCTGTCAGTCGGCAAGCAACTGGTGGATCCGGTAGGGAATGAGCTCACGCAGCACGATGGTGGTGGAGGTCCTGCGGATCCCGGGACACCCCAGCACGGTCTGGTTCAACACGTAGAGGTCATCGGCATCCCGAGCCACCAACTGCATGAACAGGTCCGTTCCGCCGGTGGTGGCCACACATTCCAGGACCTCGGGCAGATCGTGGAGGGCGGCCACGGCGTCGTCGAACAGTTCCTGTTCCACCTCCGCGGTGCAAATGGCGCGGATGCCGTAACCCAGCGCCTCCGGGGGCACGGTCACGCTGTGGCCGCGCAGCACACCGGGTTCAAAGAGCTGGGAAATCCGGCTCTGGACGGTGCCCCGGGCCAGATGGAGTTTCTGGGCCACCCACCCCACGGTGGCCCTGGGGTTGGTGTCCAGGGCGCGCAGGACGCGGCGGCTGGTGGAGTCGATCTCCTTCACCCGATTGATCACTTTCATCCACTGTTAACCCGATCAATTGATCAAAATGATCAATTATTATCTCAGGTGTTGACCACTTTAGTGGTGTGGCCACAAATAGTTTGACATGACCACTTCTGTTGACGCTGCTCCCGCCATCGAGTCCCCCACCGTGGGCCAATACCTGGCTCAGCGGCTGGCCCAATTGGGGGCCACCAGCCTGTTCGGGCTACCTGGGGATTTCAATCTGACGTTGTTGGATCAGACGTTGACCGTGGACTCCGTGACCTGGGTGGGCTCCACCAATGAGCTCAATTCCTCCTACGCAGCCGATGCCTTCGCCCGTGCCGGCCGCGGCCTCGGCGCGATTGTCACCACGTTCGGTGTGGGCGAGCTGTCAGCCGTGAACGGGTTGGCAGGCAGCTACTCGGAAGATGTCCCGGTGGTGCGCGTGGTGGGCATGCCGTCACGCGCTGCCATGGATCAGGGAGTCCCGCTGCACCACACCCTTCCGGACGGCGACTTTGACCATGGCCTGCGGGTGGCCCGCGAGTTCACCGTGGCAGACACCGTGCTACGTCCGGAAAGTGCCGCCTGGAAATCGACCGCGTACTCACGGCAGTGCTCTCCGCTTCCAAGCCGGGGTTCATCGGCGTACCCCTGGATGTGGCGGCCGCCGTGGTCCCGGACGCCACCAACAGTGAACCGCTGACCGTTGCCCAGACCCGCCCGGACGTGCTGAGCGCCTGTGAACGTGCGTTGCGCGACCACGTGGGCCGTGACTCCTGCGCCACTTTGCTGGTGGGTCCGCGCGTTCACCGCCGCGGCCTGGAATCCGTGGTGCAGGAGATGGCCGAATTGCCCGGGGTCCTGGTGGCCAGCCAGTCTGCCTCCAAGGCGATCCTGGATGAACGTCACCCCGCCAGCCTGGGCACCTACCTGGGCAGAACGACGGCGCAGCCCGCCACCCGCGATGCCGTGGACCAAGCGGAAATGTTGATCATGATCGGCACCATCACCAGCGACTTCACCACCGGGTTCTTCTCCCACAAGTACGTCCCGGAGGAAGCCGTTGAGCTGGCACTGGATCACGCTCGGATCGCCCACGCCCACTACCCGGGGGTCATGCTGCATGACGCCCTGGATGTGCTGAAGAGAGTCATCACCGATGCGCAGATGAGCGCAGTGGAGGGGGTGGCGGCGTCGTCGTCGGTTCCGGATGAAGCACCCGTGGCCGCCGACGACGAACCCCTGACGCACCAACTGTTCTGGCCGGAGATCCAGCACTGGATTGCCCCGCAGACCACCGTGATCGCGGAGGCCGGCACCAGCTTCTACGGCGCCCTGGACCTGCAGCTGCCGGCCGACAGTGACTTGTTGGGGCAGCCGGTGTGGTCCTCGATCGGATACACGCTGCCTGCAGTGCTGGGCGCGCGGCTGGCCCAACCACAGCGCCGGCCCGTGTTGTTCATCGGGGATGGATCCGCGCAGCTGACCGTGCAGGAATTGGGAACGATCTTCAAGCGAGTGCCCAACTCGGTGACGTTCTTGATTGAGAACCGCGGGTACACCGTGGAGCGCTACATCCAGAGCCCTGATGCCATCTACCAGGACGTCACGGAATGGGATTGGCCATCCATCCCGGCTGTGCTGGGTGCCCCGCACGTGCACACCCCGCGGGTGGGGACGCTGGGCGAACTGCGCAAGGTGCTGGCAGAGACCACCCAGAACCGGGATCAGAGCTACTTCATCACCGTGGACCTGCCCGAACGTGATGCCCCACGGCTACTGAAGGTGCTTGTTGAAGGAATTGCGGCGTCCAATTCCCAGGACTGAACCAGGGGCCTGACTCCGTCCTCAGGGCAGGTGACCAGAGATGTCACCTGCCCTGACGGTTGAGTCAGATGTTTTCCTTGACCACCCGAGCCGGATTGCCCACTGCCACCACGTTGGCGGGAATGTCCTTGGTGACCACAGCACCTGAGCCGATCACGGAGTTCTCCCCAATGGTCACGCCCGGGCAGACGATCACACCACCGCCCAACCACACGTTGTCGCCAATGGTGATGGCCTCTCCTGCCTCCACCTTGTCCCGCCGGGGTGTGGGCTCAACAGGATGTGTGGGTGCCAGCAGCTGCACGTGAGGGCCGATCTGGCAGTCGGCACCAATGCTGATGGGCACCACGTCCAGGGCTGTCAGTCCCATGTTGATGAACGTGCGGTCCCCCACGGAGATGAAACGGCCGTAATCCACGTGGATGGGGCCACGCACGTGGACGTCCTCACCCACGTGGCCGAACAGCTCCCGCACCAACTCCTGGCTGCCGTCAGGATCCTGGTAGTAGGCGGTGTTGAACTTGCCCATCAGCTCAATGGCCCGACGTCCGGCTTCTGCAATGCGTGGGTCATCCGCAATGTAATGGGCCCCCGCCAGCATCCGATCCCAGTTGCTGCCCTCGTCCCCGGCAAAGAACTCGATCAGGCGCTGCTGACGGGCGGCTTGGTCATGGGTGTTCTCCGGGCTCATGGTTGCCTCTCTGATTGGCTGTGGACTCGTTACCTGGGGCCCACCGTACCCGCCGCCGCCCGCCATCCCCCATTGCGCCGAGACCTCCGTTATGGCCCAAAAAAGTGCGTGGTGTGGGCTGTATCGGAGGTCTCGGCGGAGGAAAAAACCCAGGTCATGAACTTTTGGGCCTCCTGCGGGCAATACAGGGCATGAACACCAAGAATGAGACTCCATGAGCACCGACAGCGAGGTCATTCAGGCCTCCCTGACGTCCCCGGAGGAGTTTGAGGACCTCTATGACCGTCACGCCACCGCCGTCTATCGCTACCTGACGCGCCGCCTGGGCAGCCAGTCAGCGGAGGACATCACCTCAGAAACCTTCATGGCGGCTTTCGACTCCCGAGACCGATTCGACCTGAACCGTGACTCGGCCGTGCCCTGGTTGCTGGGCATCGCCACCAATCTCTCCAATCGCCACCTGCGCCACACCGCACGAAGCATGGCAGCACATCACAAGGCGGCCGTGTCTGATGCGGAACTGGTCAGCCATCCCATGAACCTGGTGACGGAGCGACTGGATCATTCGGCCGGCACCTCGGAACTTATGCGTTCCCTGAATCAGTTGGCCCCGGCAAACCGCGACTGTCTCCTGCTGCACGTTTGGGGAGATTTGTCCTACCAGGCGATCGCCAGCGCACTGGAGATCCCCGTGGACACCGTGCGTTCCCGCCTGCACCGAGCCCGGCTGACACTGCGCTCGCATTTGCCTTCAACCCGGGGCGCATCCGCCCCTACCTCATCCCCGTCACCGGTTGCCACCGGCCTCAGCACATCCCAGGAGACCCACCATGCTTGACCTGAAGGACCTGCGCGCAGCAGGTCTGGAAACCACCCACGATCCGGACACTGCGGCCAGTCAACGGGGTCGCCTGGCCCTTTTGAACCACATCAACGCCCATACCCAGGCGCCGGTCACCCCCGATCAGGGCTGCGTCACACCGTTGGTTCCGCAACGATGACGCCGCCGCTCACCTTGGTTCCTCATCCCCGCCGCAGCTGCCGCTGCCGTTGGCGCCCTGGTGTTCAGCCAGTTGAGCGGTGATTCTGGTGATGGTGCCACACCTGCCGCTGCGGCCACGTTGGAGCAGGCGGCGTTGAACACCATGGAGGTCACCGACGCCGTCGTGAGGGATGGCCAATACAGGCGTGTGGAAACCACCTCTCAGACCATGGCCACAGCCAGTGTGGAATCCGGAACGTACAACGTGTTCTTGTGCCCCACCACTCAGATCATGTGTGTCCCGGCGGATCCGGGAGACCCGGCCGAGCTCTGGTATTGGGACCAGCGCACGGATGGACACGGAACCCAGGTACTCAACACCGACGATCTCCCGGATGACGTTGTCCAGGCCTTTGAACACGGTGATACCGCATGTGATGAGGTTGTTCTCCAGGCGCCGCAGGGCCGCTGGTACGGTTCCCCCGCCCAGCTCTCCGCTGAGGATTTGGCCGATCTCCCCCGCGATCCGCGCGCACTGCTGGATCACATCCATGAGGTGAAACAGGACGAAAGCGCCTCTGCGGACGAACAAGTTTTTGTGTTCATCACGGATGCCATACGGACGGGCATGGTGGATGCAGAACTGCGTGCCGTGTTCTACAAGACCCTCATGCTGGTGCCGGGCGTTGATGTCGCAGCGGCCTCGGCTGCGGTCGATGGACGCACCGGCGTGGCCATCGGGCGGTGGGAGTCGGTGCGCAATGAACGCCAGGAAGTGATCATCGACCCATCCACCGGCGAATGGATCGGCGAGCGCACCATTTCCACCCAGGAGATGGATGCGATACCCGCGGGCACCGTTCTCAGCTCGGCCACGTACGCCACCGGCGTCGTCGACAAAGTTCCCGAGGACGTCACCCAAGCGGCCGTGGATCGGCCGGAAGGCTACAACCCTGGCTGACCCCCCCCACACCGCCGAGACCTCCGTTATGGCCCCAACAAGTGCGCGATATGGGCTTCATCGGAGGTCTCGGCGGTCAGGGGTGAGGGGGTCAAGGGTGAGGTGGCTCCTCAGGCGGTGGCGCCGCCCTCCTCAGCCTTCTTCTGCTGAGCAATCTCCTGGGTGTGCTGTTCGCGGTCCTTCATCTCCCGGGGCCGGAAGTAGAACAAACCGGTCAACACAGCGATCAGGAAGACCACCAGCATGACAAAGAACAGGGGCCACGGCCCGGTCAGGTAGATGATCGGGATGGCCAGAGCTGTGACCAGACCGCCGCCGAAGAACGGTTCGAACACCAACTGCTTGTAGCCGAACGCCTCGAAGGCCGGGGACTCGCCTTCCGGGTCGACCACGCGCATCAGGATCAAACCCGTGGCGGTCACACCCATGGACTGGCCGAAGTCACCGATGCCGCGTTCAAACCAGTAACGTCCGATGATCCGCGGGGCCAGCCACAAGAAGATGACCACATTGAACGCGATGCCGGCAATGGCCAGAATGGTGAAGGCCGCCAGGTTGTCCCCCACGGCCTGCAGGGACAGGGTGGCGATGGCTGCCACGATCAGGAAGTCAAGTGCCCACCCTTGAATCCGCACCATCATCTGGTGGTCGATGTAGTGATCGGCACCCACCGCACGGGCGATCATCTGCAGGATCACACCGCCCAGCAGCGCCATGGGGAACAGCGGGACGTAGGCAAAGATCTCCAGAGGTGTGGTGTCATCCAACATCACGGAGGCGTAGGTGGCCTGCTCGACCCAACGCAGGCCCTCCAGGATCAGCCAGCCGATCAGCACCGCCACAGCCATGATGGCCATGTGCAGGGACAACGGCTCCACAGAGGAGGGACGGCTGGTCATCTTGCCTGCCGAGTAGTGCTCGTCCGTGCGGAACAAGCCTTTCTGTTCGGCCACGGACATCTTGACGTTGCCTTTGAGAATTTCGGTCTTGCCGGTACGAACACCCCAGTTGATCAGCGCAATACCGATGATCACGCCGCTGACAATGCCCACAGTGGCCAGACCGACCGCCAGATCAGCACCCTCACCAAAGCCCAGGTCCTCCATGACACCGCGCATACCGGCCGCCGTGCCGTGACCGCCTTCAAAGGCAATCTCAATCAGCGCACCAGTCATGGGCGATGCAGCAAACAGCGGCACCAGCACCAGTGCTGCCAGCAGCAGACCGATCACGTACTGCCCGGAGCCGAAAGCCACACCCAGGGACAGCTGCGGGCCCACCAGTTTGGCGGCTCGTTTGGGTGTGGGCAGATCCTGCCCCAGGAACATGGTGGCGAAAATGACGCTGATGAGCAGACCCGGCAGGGCCGCCCAGGTGGTGATCATGGCCTCCGTGAACAGGCCGTTCTCACCCCACGGTCCGTTGATACGCCCCAAGACCTGCGGCCCAAGGAGCAACAGGATGGCACCGGCAATGATGGAGCTGGGCAGAAACAGGGACTGGATCCACCCCACCTTCACGCGGATGACCTTGCCGAGCAGCAGCGCCGCTCCCAAGATCAGTAGGGCAAAGCCAATGGCATTGGGAGACATCACTACCACCTCGTAGTTGGTCGGTGCGGGGCGGGCCGGTCACTGCAGGGCCACTCACGGGGCCGGGAGTGACGAAGACGCAACCTGCGGCGTCGTCGTCGCTGTGCTGAGACCAACGGGCCGTGGGCAGAGGACCCGGCACGTGAGATGGAACGGCAAGTCTAATCTGAACGGCAGCTGAGAGGGACTCTGTGAACCGCCTGGGAATCCCGAGACGGGTACTGACAGGCCCTGTTTCCTGCAGGTGAAGGGTGCTTACGGTGGGCGCATGAGCATTCCGAACATGACACTGAACAACGGCGTTGAGATCCCGGAACTGGGCTTTGGCGTCTTCCAGTCGGCCCCTGAGGAAACCGTGCAGGCCGTGACGGACGCATTGGAAGTGGGCTACCGGCACATCGACACCGCTGCCGCCTACGGCAATGAGCGCCAGGTTGGTCAGGCCATCCAGCAGTCCGGGCTGAGCCGGGACGAGGTGTTCCTGGAGACCAAGGTCTGGATCAATGACTACGGGTTCCAGGAAACTCAACACGCCTTTGAGAAGGCCAGCGGGAAACTGGGTGTGGAGCAGATCGATCTGCTGATCCTGCACCAGCCGCTGACCCCGGAGTTCGACCGCACCATCGCGGCTTACAAGGGATTGGAGAAGCTGCTGGAGGACGGCAAGGTGCGCGCCATCGGTGTCTCCAACTTCATGCCGGAGGATCTGGACCGTCTGATGGAGCAAACCACTGTCATCCCGGCGGTCAACCAGATCGAGATCCACCCCTACTTCCGTCAGACCGAGCTGGTGAACAAGAACCGGGAGCTGGGAATCATCTCCCAGGCGTGGTCCCCCATTGGTGGCATCACGTTCTACCCCGGCTTTGGTCAGGACCGGAAGTCCACCCTGGAGAATGCGGAGATCCTGGAGATCGCCGAATCCCACGGCAAGACTCCAGCCCAGGTCATGCTGCGCTGGCACCTGGACCAGGGACGTCAGGTCATCCCCAAGTCGGTCAAGCGCCACCGCATCGAGGAGAACTTTGACGTGTTCGACTTTGAACTCACCAATGATGAACTCACGCGAATTGATGCCCTGGACACCGGGGTGCGCGGCGGCCCGGAGCCGTCTTCCGTGAACATGGAGGACTTTGGCATGGAGATTCCGGAGGCCTGAGCCAGTCGGTGTCGCACCGCCCGTCCTTCCCCGCCCCTACCCGTCGAGTAGGCCTTTTGATCGCTGCTGACTCACTCAGGGGCGATCAAACAGCCTTCTCGGCGGATGGGGTGGGCGGTGGGAAGTCGTAGGGTCGAGGTATGGCAACGCGCTCGACTCCCCCTCACCTCAGCCGCCGGTCCCTGCTCAGGTCCGGTGCGGCCGCCACCGCCGGGCTCACTCTGACCACAACGTTCACAGCCTGCGGTGGGGCCCGGGACAATCGCCGGACACAAGGCAGTGCCGGAGCTGAGCTGACCAGCGAGCTCGAGCTGCCCGAGCCCTTCACCGTGTCCCTTCCCATCCCCGAGGTGCTGGAGCCAACACGCACGGATGCCCACACCGACTTCTACCAGATCACCCAACACGCCGCTGACCTGGAGATCATCCCCGGAACCGCCACGCAGGTCTGGGGTTACAACGGCACCGTGCCCGGACCCACACTGGTCTCCCAACGCGGCCGCCGCACGGTGGTCACCCACCGCAATGAGCTTCCCGTTCCCGTGGTGGTGCACCTGCACGGAGGTGTGACCGCACCCGAACACGACGGCTACCCCACGGACGTGATCTTCCCTGCCAGCTCGGACCACGGCGATCACGGAACCCACAGCGACGGCGCCGCCGACTTCCAGCACTCGGACCACCTTGCCTCCGGGGACACCAGCGACGGCGAGCGCGAGTACGTCTATGACATGGAACAACCGGCCGCCACCCTCTGGTACCACGACCACCGCATGGACTTCACCGGGCCCCAGGTCTACCGCGGGTTGGCCGGCTTCCACCTGATTCACGACGACGCCGAGGACGCCCTGGGCCTGCCCACCGGCGACCGGGACATCCCTCTGATGATCATGGATCGGGCTTTCGCCGCGGACGGGTCCTTTCTCTATCCATCGGTGGACCCGGATCTGGTGGACCCGCCCGGTGTGGAGTCCGAGTACATGAGTGGTGTGCTGGGTGACTGCATCCTGGTCAATGGCGCGCCCTGGCCTGAGCTGGAGGTGTCCAACACCAAGTACCGCTTCCGGATCCTCAATGCCTCCAACGCCAGGCGGTACCGGCTGAACCTGGACGGTGGTCTGCCGTTTGTGCAGATCGGAGGCGATCTGGGCCTGCTGGAGGCTCCCATCGAACACGGGACGTTGGACATTGCGCAGGCGGAACGGTTCGACGTCGTCGTGGACTTCTCTGGATTGGACATCGGTGAGGAGGTCACGCTGCACAACCAGCACGGGGCGGACGGAACGGATGTGATCATGCGGTTCAAGGTCACCCGCCAGGAGGAAGATTCAGGTCCGATCCCTCAGCGGTTGGCGGAGGTGGAGATCCTCTCCGAGGACGATGTGGTGGCCGAGCGGGAGTTCGTGTTCGCCCGCGGTGGCGCGCAAGCCCACGGGATGACGTTGTGGACCGTGAACAATCAGGCCTTTGACCCGGACACCATCCTGGCTGATCCCAAGCTGGGGACCGTGGAGCGCTGGCGCATCCGAGGGCTGGACGTCGAGCACCCGTTCCACATCCACCTGGCGCCGTTCCAGGTGATCGGGCAGGACCGACAGCAGTCCGTGAGCAGCTTCAACCACGGGTGGAAGGACACCGTGAGCATGGACACCGGTGGCCAGGTGGACCTGTTGGTGCGCTTTGACGGTTACCGCGGGAAGTACGTGTTCCACTGCCACAACCTGGAACACGAGGACATGATGATGATGGCCAACTTCGAGGTGGTCTGACCCTCCCCCCCCTCCCTATGCGCCGAGTAGGCCGTTTGATCGCCCCTGACCCACCCAGCAGCGATCAAACGGCCTACTCGGCGGATAAGGAGGAGGGTGCAGGTCAGGCCCAGGGACCGCGCACGATCTCGACGACGGACTCCCCGTAGCGCTCCAACTTCTTGGCCCCGATGCCGCTGATGCCCCGCAACTCGTGGACAGCCGTGGGCGCCACCTGGGCAATGCTGATCAAGGTGGCATCCGGGAAGATCACATAGGCCGGGACCTTCTGCTCGCGGGCCTGATGTGCTCTCCATTCACGCAGGGACTCGAACAGAGAGGACTGTTGGGGCGTGAGGGAGGACGTCGTCGTTGTGGAGCTGCGGCGGCCGGTGGGTGAGCCGCGCTTCTTGCGTGCGGTGCGGCGCAGTTTCAGGGTGGCCTGGCCGCGCAGGACCGGTGTGGCGCCGGGTGCCAGTCCCAGGGTGCCGTACTCGCCGTAGGTGGTGATCACGTTGCGGGCCAGCAGTTGGCGGATCACGCTGCGCCATTCGGTTTCGCTCAGGTCCGCGCCCACGCCCCAGACGCTGAGTTGATCGTGGCGGGAGGCGGTGGAGCGGTCGTTGACCTTGCCCCGCAGCACGTGGATGACCTGCCCGGCACCAAAGTGCTGGTTGCGTTCGCGGTCCAGTCTGATCAGGGCGGAGAGCAGTTTTTGGGCGGGCACGGTGGCATCCCAGCCGGTGGGTGGGGTCAGGCAGTTGTCGCAATTACCGCACGGTTCTGCCTGCTGACCGAAGTACTGCAGGATCTGCACGCGGCGGCAGGTCAGCGATTCGCACAGCGCCAGCATGGCGTCCAGATGGGCGCGTTGGCCGCGCAGGTGGGTTTCCGTGGCCTCTGACTGATCGATCATGCGGCGCAGTTGAACGACGTCGTGAAGCCCGTAGGCCAACCATGCCGTGGCCGGCAGACCGTCACGCCCGGCGCGGCCCGTCTCCTGGTAATAACCTTCCACTGACTTGGGCAGATCCAGGTGCGCCACAAAGCGGACGTCGGGTTTGTCAATCCCCATGCCGAAGGCAATGGTGGCCACCATGACCACGCCGTCCTCCTGCAGGAACCGGGTCTGCCGCTCGGCGCGCTCGGACTCGCTGAGCCCCGCGTGGTAGGCCATGGCGTCCAGGCCCTCTTTACGCAAGGCCTCCGCGGCCTGTTCCACGCTGCGGCGGGACAGACAGTAGACGATCCCCGAATCTCTGGCGTGCTCAGCGCGGATCAGACTGAGCAACTGGGAACGGGCGTTGTCCTTCTCCACGATCCGGTACTGGATGTTGGGGCGGTCAAAACTGGCCACAAAGTGCTCGGCAGCGCCCAGGCTCAGTCGCTCGGTGATTTCCTGATGGGTGGCCTGCGTGGCGGTGGCAGTCAGGGCAATGCGGGGCACGCCCGGGAACCGCTCGGCCAGGACGGAGAGCCCCAGGTAGTCCTTGCGAAAATCGTGGCCCCACTGGGAGACGCAGTGCGCCTCGTCAATGGCAAACAACGCCAAGTTGGCGTGGCTCAGCAGATCCAACGTTCGCGGCTGAACCAAGCGCTCCGGGGCCATGTAGAGCAGATCCAGGTCACCGTTCAGCAGGTCCCGCTCAACCTGGGCTGCCTGATCCGCATCCAGGGTGGAGTTCAGAAACGCCGCCTTGACTCCCACCGCGGCCAGCGCATCCACCTGGTTCTGCATGAGCGCAATGAGCGGGGAAATCACAATCCCCGCACCTTCCCTGACCAGAGCCGGGATCTGGTAACACAGGGACTTGCCGCCACCGGTGGGCATCAGAACGACGGCGTCGCCCCCACCCGTCACGTGCTCCACGATCCGCTCCTGGTCCCCCCGGAAGGACTCGAAGCCGAAGACCTCTTGCAGCACACCAAGCGGCGTGGCAGCGGGAGCTGAGGTCTGGGAAGTCACCGCACCAATTTACAAGGCGCGGAGGTGACC
>NZ_JROX01000081.1:0-4848 GCF_000800955.1 Kocuria sp. ZOR0020 | reverse complement strand
GGGGTTGGTTCGTCACCGTCGACGAACCAACCCCGGCGCTGTGTCTGCATCCTGGCCAGCTCCATCCATCCTGGCCGGCTGCATCCATTCAGGCCACCTGCATCAGTTCAGGTCAGTACCGTGCGTTCAGGCTCGCTGCATCCCCTCAGGCAGATCCATACCGCTCAGGCCAGGTCAGCAGCTGCTCGTGTGACGGCCTGCTTGATCCTGGCGTTCATGGACCGTAGGCCTGCACGGCTGGCAGCAACGACGACGACCGACACCCCGGCTGGCGGCTGCTCCAACGCACGGTGCAGCTCTTCCACGGTGGTGACTGACTGCACCGGTACGCCGTAGGCGGCACACAGCGTGGGGATTTGCACGGCGGGTTCCGTTCCGAAGAACCGTTCCACGGTGTGCGCCCACTGTGGTTGTCCGCCCAGGGAACCGTGTTCCAGGGTGTTGAAGATCCCGCCGCCGCGGTCATCGAGCACCACGATCTGAAGATCGGGTCGGGTTTCGTGCACCAGGTGCGTCAGGGATCCGGCGTCGTGCAGGAATGTCACGTCCCCCATCAGGGCGCGCATGGGCTGCCCTGTGGCCAGGGCGGCACCGGCCGCGGTGGCCACGGTGCCGTCAATGCCCGCCAACCCTCTGTTGGCCATGACGGTCACCTGGTGGTCTTGACCGGAGCACCCCGGTGCGGGTCCGGGATCGGCACACAAGTCCAGGTCCCGAATGGGGTTGGAGGAACCTGCCACCAGTGACGAGCCATCCCGACGGCAAGCTGCCCACACCTCCCGGGCCACCACCGGCCCCGGGATCACATCCGACACAGGGGGCACCTCCCGTGCAAATGCTGCGGCACCGGCCGGTACTGCGTGTTCGTGTTCCTGCAGGTGGGGGTCCAGTTCTTGGTTGATCGCAGTTTGCGCCACTGCCCCCAGACGCTGCCAGGCACCCAACCAGTCCTGGGGAGGATGGCCCGTGAAATCCAGGACCTCGGACAGGGTTCGCACCACGGTTTCCCGACGACGGCCTTCGTCGTACCAGGCCACCGCACGCGGTTGCCACGCCGCGGTCTGCACATGTGGCCGGGCCAGAAGAGCACCCACGGGGCGGGAGAGCGTGGGGCGGCCCATCAGCAGGACTCGCTCGATCTGTTCCCCCAGGGGGGTGTCCAACAACAGCCGATACGGACCGATGGCGTGAGTCCCGCAGCGAGCGTTGGAGGACGGCTCAGCCATCAGAGGCAGGCCCAGGGTTTCAGCCAGGACCCTGGCCGCCTCTCCGGCGCCGTCCCCGGCCAGAATCACGGTGCGGTACGTGCCGGGGTCACCGTGGCCCTCACCGTTCTGGGAGGACTGCCTGTTCTGGGAGAGCTGCGTCTGCGCCAGGTCGGTTGCTGCCACGGGCACGGCAGCACTCGGCTTCACGGGCGCCGGTGACCATGCTGCAGTTGTGGCCTGGTTGCGTGCGGCGGCCTGCATGTCATTGTCCTGCATGTCACTGGCCTGCGTGTCACCGGCCTGCGCGTCATCCAGGGCCGGTTGCAGGGGTTCACGCAGCGCCACGTTGATGTGAACGGGGCCGGGGACGCGAGCGCCGTCGTCGTTGAGAGCCGCCAGAACCGGCTCCACGGCGCTGTGGACCTGGGCTGTGATCTGGTGGGGGTCAAGCCCCGGTTCGATCACCACGTCCACGGTGGCCCGTACGTGGCTGCCAAAGATCCCGTCCTGGCGGGTGGTCTGGTTGGCACCGGTGCCACGCAGTTCCGGTGGACGGTCCGCGGTCAGCAGGATCAGGGGCACCTCCGCGTGATCGGCTTCCATGGCGGCAGGCATCAGATTGCCCACGGCCGTGCCGGAGGTGGTGACCACCACCGCTGGACGGCCCGTGGCCTTGGCCGCACCGAGTGCGTGGAAGGCAGCGGATCGTTCGTCCAGACGCACGTGGGTCCGCAGGTCAGTGCCATCCACAGCCGCAGCCGCGTACACAAAGGGTGCGGACCGGGAACCGGGGCAGAAGAAGACTTCGCGCGCACCGGCATTCACCAGACGGTCCAGAACGGCAGAAGCGGTCAGCAGGGATTCGATGGTCACCATCTCACCCTACTGACCGCCCCCAGAGTTCACGGTTCACTCACCAGCCAAACCGGTGCGATCGGCCGTCGTCGTAGGACCGCGGAGCGTTGCGTGCCTTGTTGCGCAGTTCTTCCGTGGAGCGGCCTCGGTAGCCTTCGCGTTTGGGGCCACGGCCCTTGCCCCGCCCGTTGTTGTTGCCCGGGCCCCTGTTCTTGTGGCCACGGCCCTTGCCCTTGCCCTTGCCGGGGCGGCCGTCCTCGTCCACGAACGGAGGTTCTCCCTCGGTGGTGGAGAAGATCTGGATCACTGAGGGACGGGGCATGGCGAACTGGCCTTCACCCTCACGGGTTGGCAGCACGTAGTCGGGGAAGTAGGAGCGCGGGGTCTCAAAGGTCCCGTCCTCACCCGGATGCTGCACCGCCACGTAGGCCATGTTCTCGCGATCGTGAATCACAGGGCCACAGGTCTCCGCATCCTGGGGAACGGAGAGGAACTGCTGGGTGCGCCCGCGCTTGGGACCGGTCAGATCAACACGGAACAAACCGTCGTTGTAGCCGATGGCGGTGGGCGCGCCGTCGGTTGAGATCCACAGGTACCCCTGGGAGTCGAATGCCACGTTGTCCGGGCAGGAAATCGGGGAGACCTTGTCCGTGGGGAATCCGGAGAAGTACGCCGAACCATTTTTGGCCGGATCCCCACACACCAGCAGGATGTCCCAGTGGAAGGTGGTCCCGGCCGAGTTGGCGGCGTCCTCCGTGATCTCGATGACGTGACCGTCGCGGTTGTTGTTGCGCGGGTTGGCCTCATCGGCCCCGGCAAGACCGGGTTCACCGCGGAGAGTGTTGTTGGTACAAGCCACGTAGATCTTGCCCGTGTGCGGGTTGGGTTCCACGTCCTCCGGACGGTCCATCTTGGTGGCACCGGCCTTGTCCGCGGCCAGACGGGTGAAGACCAGGACCTCGTCCACGTCCATGCCCTCCACCTTGGATTCGCCATCGACCACCAGGGGCAACCACTCACCGGCGCCGTCGAAAGCACCGTCTGATGGGAGCCGACTCGAACCGTCGATCTCGCCTTCCGAGTTGCCGGTGAACTTGGCCACGTAGAGATCACCGAAGGACAGCAGCGTCATGTTGTGGGCGCGGTCGCCTGCGACGTACTTCTTCTCGGAGACGAACTTGTAGAGGTAGTCGAAACGCTCGTCATCCCCGGAGTAGGCCACCACCGTGCCATCGGATGCCACGTAGACGTTCGCGCCCTCGTGCTTGAAGCGGCCCATGGAGGTGTGCTTGACCGGAGTGGAGTTGGGATCGGACGGATCGATCTCCACGATGTAACCAAAGCGGTTGACCTCGTTCTCATATCCGGCGTTGTTGCCGTTCCAGCGCGGATCGACCAGGTCCCAGCGCCGCTTGGGAGGCTCCACGGGAATCCCGTAACGCTTGTTCTCCGGGGTGTCCGGCCCGGAGAGAACGTTCTGGATGTTCTCCTCACCGGAGAGGATGGTGCCCCACGGGGTCACGCCACCGGAGCAGTTGTTCTGAGTTCCCAGCACGGTCTTGCCCTCAGGGTCTGCCACGGTCTTGAGCAGATCCGAACCCGCTGCAGGACCATCCACCCGGAACGGGGTGTCTGCCGTGATGCGTCGGTTGCGCGCGCCACCACGGACGTAGGTCCACGGCTTGCCCGGTGCCTCACGCACGATTTCCACCACGGCCATGCCGTGGGCAGCAATGCCCACGCTGGCGGTGCGCTGCAGGTCCTCACTCTGATCCGCCGGGAACATGGTGTTCTCGTTGGTGTATTCGTGATTGCAGACCAACACACCCGCGGTGCCGCCGGCATCCGGCATGATGTCCAGGTAATCGTTGTTGAAGCCGAACTGCTTGGCCTGGGCTTCAGCGGTCTGGTTTCGGGGATCGAACTCGGGAGAGTCGTGGAAGAGCGGATCACCCCAGCGGATGATCGGCGACCAGTCGTAGTTCTTGGGAACGTTGAGGTCATCCACCGTGGCAGCCACAGGAGCAATCGGCTCGAACTCCAAGGTGCCGTTGTTGGCACCCCAGTGCGCGAACGTGGCCTGAGCCTCGGTGCGGGTACCGGTCACAGCCACCCCCACCGTCACGGCTGCTGCCGTGCCCAGACCCAGGGCTGAGCGGCGAGAGAGCGGTGGAGGCAACGTCATGGAACGTGGCGTTGTGGGAGGTGTTGCACACCGGCTTGGTGCACTGGGAGCCGCACTTGAGTTCACAGGTCAACGGGCTGCGTTTGCCATTTGTGTGCCCCAGCATGGGCAGAAGAATCCGAGCCATCACTACCTCTCCGCGCAGCACGGCCGCGCTGTTTAACGACGGCGACCATCAGACACCCGCAGAGTTGAGAACTGGGGAGTTTATTGCCAACAACTGATGAAGCGTGGGCGACCAAATCCCCTACTCAGCATGTAAATATACGCAGTGAGGCGAGCCCGCGTGCGGGGCTCGCCTCACGTTGACGTGAACCGCGCAATCGGCGGTGGATGTGCTCAGCGGTTGGGGCCGGATTGTCCCAACCGGTGAACCCGGCGGATCCGTTCCACCCACCACTGCTGCCGTGGCCCGTGCAGCTCCACAGCGCGCAGGTTGTTGGGCTCCGGGGACACTGCACCCACGGGAAGCTGACCGTTGGAAGGCTTGAGTCCGTGGGCCAGGACGTCCTGGCCCAGCAAGGACCCCGTTCCCAGTCCGCAGGCATAGGGCAGCTCCGGGAGGCTGGCGGCAAGCGCCACCCCGGCGCTGAGACCCAC
>NZ_JROX01000080.1:0-43563 GCF_000800955.1 Kocuria sp. ZOR0020 | reverse complement strand
ACGGGTGGAATCGAACGAACTCGCAACGTTCGGCAGTATGGGGCGTGCGGGCCGGGTAAGACCGGTTGGGCCTGACGACCGCGCCGAGATCAGATGTTGAAGCCCAAAGCCCTCATCTGATCCCGTCCGTCCTCCGTGATGCGTTCCATGCCCCACGGCGGCATCCAGACCCAGTTGACGTGCCACTCGTCAACCATGGGACCAACGTTCTGCTCCACCTGCTCCTCGATCACGTCCTGCAGCGGGCAGGCTGCCGTGGTCAAGGTCATGTCCAGCTTCAGGGCCCCGTCCTCCATGTAGGAGGCCCCGTAGAGCAGGCCCAGGTCCACAATGTTGACGCCCAGTTCGGGGTCGATCACGTTCTTGAGCGCTTCCTCGACCTCGTCGATCGACGGCGCCCCTGCGGGAACTTCTGCGGTCTCAGTCATGACGTCTCCTTCCAGGCAACGGGCTGATGGATCAGCGAGCGGCTGCGACGTACTTGTCGTAGCCCTCTTCTTCCAGCTGCAAAGCCAGCTCGGGGCCGCCCTGCTCCACGATCCGGCCGTCGTTGAAGACGTGGACGTAGTCGGGCTTGATGTAGCGCAGGATGCGGTTGTAGTGGGTGATCAGCATGACGCCAAGGTTGTTTTCCTCCTTGGCGCGGTTCACGCCTTCGGAGACCACACGCAGGGCATCCACGTCCAGACCGGAGTCAGTCTCATCCAGCAGTGCCATCTTTGGCTTGAGCAGTTCCAGCTGCATGATCTCCATGCGCTTCTTCTCACCGCCGGAGAAGCCCTCGTTGACGTTGCGCTGAATCATGGTGGGATCCATCTTCAAGCGGTCGGCAACGGCCTTGACGTCCTTGGTCCAGGTGCGCAGGGAGGGAGCTTCCCCGTCCACTGCGGTCTTGGCGGAGCGCAGGAAGTTGGAGGTGGTCACGCCGGGGATTTCCACGGGGTACTGCATGGCCAGGAACAGTCCGGCGCGTGCGCGCTCGTCCACGGACATCTCCAGGACGTCCTCCCCGTCCAGCCGCACGGAGCCGGAGTCCACGCGGAACTTGGGGTGACCTGCAATGGTGGAGGCCAGGGTGGACTTGCCGGAGCCGTTGGGGCCCATAATGGCGTGGACTTCACCTGAGTTGATGGTGATGTTGACGCCCTTGAGGATCTGCTTGCTGTTGTCCTCGTCCAGCAGCACGGATGCGTTCAGATCTTTGATTTCCAGAGTGCTCAATGTCTCTCCTGAAGTTCTGTGAAAAATGTGTGGTGGGCCGGGCTCAGTGGTCGGCGTTGGACAGTTCGGCTTCAACGACCTCGCGCAGGCGGGCCTCAATGCCTTCGTCCTCGATCTGCTGAAGGATCTCGAACAGGAAGCCCCGAACCACCAGGCGGCGGGCTTCCACCTCCGGGATGCCGCGGGACATCAGGTAGTAGAGGTGTTCGGCGTCCAACTGGCCGGTGGTGGAGGCGTGACCGGCACCTGCGATCAGGCCGGTTTCGATCTCCAGGTTGGGGATCGAGTCCATGCGCGGACCGTCGTTGAGGATCAGGTTGCGGTTCAGCTCGTAGGTGTCTGTGCCTTCGGCCTCGGGGCGGATCAGCACGTCACCCACCCACACACCGTGGGCTGCGCGGCCCTGCAGGGCGGACTTGTAGGTCACCCGGGAAACGCAGTTGGGCTGAGAGTGATCCACGAACAGGCGTGATTCCAGGTGCTGGCCGTCATCCACAAAGGTCAGGCCGTACATCTCCACCTCACCGCCGGGTGCGGTGTAGCGCACGGACGGGGTGACGCGGACGGTGTCGCCGCCCAGGCTCACGCACACGTGCTTGAACCGGGCGTCCCGGCCCAGCTTGGCGTGCTGGGCGGAGGCGTGGGCGGTGCCCGCATCCTGCCATTCCTGCAGGGAGACCACGGTCAGGTTGGCCGAATCCCCCACCGTGAACTCTACGTTCTGGCTCACCACGGCAGTGCCGCTGTGGTGCAGCACCACGCGTGCCTTGGAGAACGGCTTGGCGTCGATGATCATGTGCTGGGCTGCCGGATCCGTGTGGGTGCCCTTGATCTCCACGGAGATGGTCTGATCGACCTCGACCTCCTGCGGGATGGTCACCACGGTGGCCTGGGAGAAGTGCGCCCAGGCATTGGCGGACAAGCGGTCCTCCGGGATGCCGGCGTTACCCACACGGGCGTCGTCGCGACCCACGGTTTCCACGGTCACCAGATCCGTGCCGGACACCGTCACGGACGGTGCCTCACCGGTGAGGTCGGAGGTGTGCAGCCCGTTGAGACGCTTCAGCGGGGTGAAGCGGAAGTCCTCTTCACGGCCCGTGAGCTCGGGAAAATCGGCAAGGTCGTAGGAGGCGGTGCGCTCCGCACGGGAGTTTCCTGCCGGCTTCTTGGGGTCGCGCCGGATGGTGACCTCAACCTCGCTGTCATCACCTGCGGTGTGCTCCGTGGCGAGCTTCTCGCCCTCCTGGGTCATCCCCGGAATGGCCACTCGGGCCTCATCGGTACGCACCCCGGCAACGACGTCGTCTTCGGCGGTGGTCACATCGGCCCCGGGTGCGGGTCGCGTGGTGGTGTTGGACGTGTCAGCCAACGGAGCCCTCCATCTGCAGTTCGATCAAGCGGTTGAGTTCAAGTGCGTATTCCATGGGCAGTTCGCGGGCAATGGGCTCCACGAATCCGCGCACGATCATGGCCATGGCCTCTTCCTCCGCAATGCCGCGCTGCATGAGGTAGAACAGCTGCTCCTCGGAGACGCGGGAAACGGTGGCCTCGTGCCCCATGGAGACGTCGTCCTCACGGATGTCCACGTACGGGTAGGTGTCCGACCGGGAAATGGTGTCCACCAGCAGGGCGTCGCACACCACGTTGGACTTGGCGTTGTGAGCGCCTTCCCGAACCTGAACCAGACCGCGGTAGGCCGCGCGGCCACCGTTACGGGCCACGGACTTGGAGACGATCGAGGATGAGGTGTTGGGGGCCACGTGCACCATCTTGGAACCGGTGTCCTGGTGCTGACCCTCACCGGCAAAGGCGATGGAGAGGGTCTCACCCTTGGCGTGCTCGCCGGTCATGTAGACGGCCGGGTACTTCTGGGTGACCTTGGAACCGATGTTGCCGTCGATCCACTCCATGGTGGCGCCCTCATGGGCAATGGCCCGCTTGGTCACCAGGTTGTAGACGTTGTTGGACCAGTTCTGGATGGTGGTGTAGCGAACGCGGGCGTTCTTCTTGACGATGATCTCCACGTTGGCCGAGTGCAGGGAGTCGGTCTTGTAGATCGGTGCCGTGCAGCCCTCGATGTAGTGCACGTAGGAGCCTTCATCAGCAATGATCAGCGTGCGCTCGAACTGCCCCATGTTCTCCGTGTTGATGCGGAAGTAGGCCTGCAGGGGGATCTCCACGTGAACGCCCTTGGGTACGTACACGAATGATCCACCGGACCACACAGCCGTGTTCAGGGCGGCGAACTTGTTGTCACCGACCGGGATCACGGTGCCAAAGTATTCCTCGAAGAACTCGGGGTGCTCGCGAAGGGCGGTGTCGGTGTCCATGAAGATCACGCCCTGCTCCTCCAGGTCCTCACGGATCTGGTGATAGACCACCTCGGACTCGTACTGGGCGGCCACACCGGCCACCAGTCGGGAGCGCTCGGCCTCCGGGATGCCCAGCTTCTCGTAGGTGTCGCGGATGTCCGCCGGCAGGTCCTCCCAGGACTGCGCCTGCTTTTCCGAGGCGCGCACGAAGTACTTGATGTTGTCGAAGTCGATCTCCGACAGGTCCGCACCCCAGGTGGGCATGGGCTTGCGGTCAAAGAACTTCAGGGCCTTCAGACGCATGTTCAGCATCCACTCGGGCTCGTTCTTCTTGGCGGAGATGTCCCGAACGACTTCCTCACTCAGACCACGACGCGCGGATGCACCGGCAACGTCAGGGTCAGCCCAGCCGTATTCGTAGTTGCCGATGCCCTCGAGCTCCGGGTTCTTCTCCAAGATTTCGCTAATGACGGTGTCATTGGCGTTCGTCACGTCAGTCATGACGGCCTCCTCGTGTCGAGCAGTTCGGTGTGCAGGCGGGCTGGGGTCAGCCCTGGTTGATGGGCAGTCAGCGACCCGGCGTACCGGTGCGTCCCGCAGTCTGTTGTGGCCTGGACAGCGGCACATGTGTGTTGCACACGTGCGCACCGGCGGCCAGTGTGGAAAGCCTGCGGATGTCAACATCCAGCAGGGAGGCGATCATCCGGGTCTCTGCCTCGCAGAACTCGGGGTGTTTGGTGGCGATCTCCTGCACCGGGCAGTGTCCTTGACACAGCTGGGCGGAGAGCACCCGGTGGCGGCTGGGTCCCACTTTGACGGTGTTGGCCGAGGCGGCGTACCCATCTGCCGAGAGCAGACGAACCAAGACGTCCAGCCGTTCTGCGACGTCGTCGCCAGCGGCCTCCACGGTGGGACGGTACCGGCGTTCCATGTGTTCGAACTGTTGGTCCACAAAGGCGCGCAGCGCCTGCTCCCCGCCCAGGTCGCGCAGGGCATCCAGTGCGTCAGCGGCAATGCCCAGGTAATCGTTGCCCAGGCGTTCGTGCCCCTCAGGAGCGACGACGTAGCGCCTGGCCGGGCGACCAGCACCCGAACCCCGGCGGCGCACCATGGTGACCTCAATGAAGCGGTCCCGCTCCAGGGCATCCAGGTGACGGCGAATGGCTGCCGGGGTCAGATCCATGCGGCGGCCAAGGTCACGGGCGGAAACGGGACCATGTTCCAGAACAGCATTGAGCACGCGGGAACGCGTGGTGGACTCCGTGGATTCCTCAACCGTCTGGGGCTGGTTCACGGTGGTGGACGAATGCTCCACGGTCATGCGCTGCCTCCCATCACGGTCACACGTCGGCTCCACATCGGGGCCAAATTACACAACCAAAGTATGTCTAAATTCATTCCCGGTGACTAGGAAGGCTCACCTCAGTAGGTGTGCGCGCCTCAGTGCGTGGGGTCCGTGACCGAGCTGGTGGTGACGTCTGCGGGGTGAGCAGTCAGCGCAAAGGCCTTCTCCACGGCAAAGGCCACCACGGAGACCATCAGGGCGGATCCCACCAGGTGCAAGCTGACCGCCACAATCGGCAGTCCGTTGAAGTATTGGTAAAAACCCACCATTGCCTGCAGCACCACCACGAGCCCCACCAGCGCGTATGCCCGCCACACCGGCTGTGGCCAGGAGCGGCGTCCCATGACCAGGGCGGCAAGCACAAGTGCCACCAACAGGTACGCGGGAATGGCATGGGCACGGGTGATCATCACGGCGTCAAAGGTGTGGCGGACCACTTCACCGGCATCGCCGGAGTGGGGGCCCGTGCCCGTGACCAGCGTGCCCAGATAGACGATCACCAGTGTGAGCAATCCCATAACAACTACCATGCCCCGAATGACGCCGCGGGCGTGTTGCGCCTGGCCGGGTTGTTCGCGGTGGTCGACGTCATGAAGGCTCGCCCGGCGGACCCGGTTCACGTAGGTGGCCGCCAGGTAGATCATGGCGGCGGAGATCATAAAGTGGATGCCCACGATCCACGGGTTCAGCCCGGTCCGTACCGTGATGCCCCCCACCACCGCCTGCAGCGGAATGCCCAAGCCCAGGAACAGGGTCAGCAAGAAGAAGTCACGACGCTCCCGCCGCATCTTCAACACCGCCAGGAAGGCCAGGATGGCCACCACGGCCAGGGCGAACGTCAGCAGGCGGTTACCGAACTCAATGGCACCGTGAATGCCCATCTCCGTGGTGGAAGTCCAGGATTCGTCCGTGCACCGCGGCCATGTGGGGCAGCCCAGACCGGAGCCGGTCAGGCGCACCAGTCCCCCGGTGAGGATCAACAGGGAGTTGGCCAACAGGGAGGCCCACGCGGTCAGGCGCACCCAACCGTCCACCTGGGTCCGCAGGAAGAACGACGACGCCCGCTCACCCAGCGTTTCCGGCTTCCCCTCAGGGCCGGGACCACCGTCAGGGTGTGCCTGGCCGGAGCTGGACGGGGTGCGGGCGGGGGCGGAACTCACGGGGTCACATCCATACAGGGTGGTGGTTTTCAGGGCCGATCCAGTCTAACGCCGGGACACCACTGGGAGATCGGGGCTCAGCTCCGGCGGGACCGTACGCACAGCTCAGCGGAACGCTCTTGTCAGCTCCAGCGGAACCAACGCGCAGTGGCCGCCCAGGCGATGGCAGCCCATGCCGCCAGGACAACAACTGGCCCCAGCAGAGCACCGGGGTCATCAGGCACCATCACGTGCCGCAGACCGTCAGCCAGGGCAGCCGATGGCAACAACCCGATCAGCGGCGCCAGCCACTCCGGCAGCGCGGAGGCCGGAGCCAGCGTGCCACCGACCACAGCCAACAACACCCACAGCAGATTGACCACGGCCAGTGTTGCCTCCGCCCGCATGGTGCCTGCCGCCAACAGGCCCAGTCCGGTGAAAGCCACCGCTCCCAACACCAACAACGGGGCGGCCTCCAGCAGTGCGGACGCGGAGGGGTGCCAACCCATGAACCATGCAACCGCGCCGATCAACACGGTCTGAGCCGCCAACACCAACAGGATGGCGCCGAGCTTGCCGGCAATCAGACCACTGCGCCCCAGAGGTGTGGTGGCCAGCTGACGCAGCACGCCGTATCGACGATCAAAACCGGTCTGAATCCCCTGTCCGGAGAAGGCGTTGGAGATCACGCTGAGCGCCAAAACTCCTGGCACGGCGTAGTCCAGACGGCTGGCGCCTGCTGGCAGCACGGAGTCCAACAGATCCATCCGGGACAGGGCAACCAGGGCGATCACCGGCAGAATCACCAGCAGCAGGAGTTGCTCGCCGTTGCGCAACATGGTCAGGGCCTCATACCGGGTCTGGCTGATGACCCGGCGCCACATGGGTGCGGGATGTGCGGTGCGCGGGTTCGCCGTCGTGGTGATGGAACGTGCGCTCGTGTTCATCGGATCTCCCGTCCGGCCACTGCCAGGAAAACGTCCTCCAGGGTGCGCGGCTGCAATGTCATGGACGTGGGCAACTCGCCTGTGGTGGCCAGCCAGGTGGTGATCTCCTCCAGCAGTTGCGGCCCAAAGGTGCCGGTCACGGTGACCTCCTCCTGGTGCATCTCAACCTGCACACCGGACTCTGGCCCCGCACCCGTCAACGACGGCGGCGCCTCCTCCCACAGGTCACGTTGCCTGGCGGTCAGGCCCACGCGCAGCACTCCCGTGGTGTCATCCCCGGCAATTAGCTCGGCGACCGTACCCGACTTCCGCACGGTTCCCCGGTCCACGATCACCACGTGATCGGCCAGGCGTTGGGCGTCGTCCAACAAATGGGTGGTCAGCACAACTGCCGTGCCGCGCTGTTTGAGCTGGGCGATCAGGTCAAAAACCACGGCGCGGGATTGCGGGTCAAGACCGGCTGAGGGCTCATCCAGGAACACGATCTCCGGATCCCCGGCCAAGGCTGCGGCCAGGGCCACGCGCTGCTTCTGGCCGCCGGAGAGGCGACGCAGCGGAGTCTTGAGGTAGGAGTTGATGCCCAGGGTGTCGATCAGTTCTTGCATGTCCGCAGGCCGGTGGTACATGGAACTGATGTGTTTGAGGAACTCGCCGGGGCGTGCACTCTGTGGCAAGCCGCCGTCCTGCAGCATCACACCTGCCCGTGCGCGCAGTGCTGGTCCTGCGTTCCACGGGTTCTCCCCCAGGAGCCGAACGCTGCCTCCGGTTGGTTTCAGCAGACCCTGTGCACACTCCAACGTGGTGGTCTTGCCCGCGCCGTTGGGACCCAACAGAGCGGTGACCTGGCCATGAGCCGCCTGGAAGCTCAAGCCATTGACAGCCTTGACACTGTGATGACCTCTCCCAGCAGCAACCTTGAACTCCATCTGGAGGTTGCAAACCTCCAGCGCCGCTGCCGTGTTGGTGGTGGCGGAGTCTTGAGGTGAGGGGGGTGGCGTCATCTGGTCCATGGGCACTGAGCCAGTGTAGGTACTTCAACACCCGGCGTTGGAACTCACGCGCGCAGCGCTGCTCGAACCACCTGGACAGCTTCGGCTATCCGCTGCCGACTTTGGGACGTCACGGGGTGAATGGGTCGGCGGGGTGCTGCCGTACGGACCCCACAGACGTCGTTGAGCGCGTAGATGGAACTCAAGGGTCGTTCCCAACGCAGGACGTCGATCAACGGCGCAAAGGCATGTTTCCACCTGGCGAGTGCCTCCCGGTCCTGAGCCACGGCAGCGGCGCGGAAGGACGCGAATTCCTCCGGGAGAGCCGCAGCCAAGCCGGTGTGCCAGGCCATGGAGGGATCGGCGTCGTCAATGATCAGTTGTGGGCTGGCCACGCCAAAGGAAGTCCCGGGTTCACACAGTTGGTCAAACAGGTGGCGGCGGTTCTGTAGGGCCCGGGCGGAATCAGCGGTGTCCTTGAAGGCCACCACGTTCTCCAGGTGGGTCAGCTCCGCGGCCAAATCCACGGGGTAGACAAAGCCCGTGGTGGCGGGGTTGTTGTCCAGGCACAGGGGAAGGCCCACGGAGGAGGCCACGGTTTCCACCTGGTCAGCGATCTCCGGGGAGCGCAAGGCCACGTAGGACAGCGGGTTGACCACCAAGGCATCCGCCCCGGAGTTCTCCGCATCCCATGCCAGTTCCAACACCTGCTGAGTGGTCAGCGCGGAAATCCCCACGCCCACCGGCACGCCTGATCCGGCGGCTGCAGCCGCGGCAGTGCGGACGACGTCGCCGCGTTCGTCGTTGCTGAGGTAGGCGAAAGAACCGGCGGTGCCCAGAACGCAGATCTCGTCAACACCCGATTCGGACAGGGCGCCCACCTGCTGGGACAGTGCCTCCAGGTCCAATACTCCTCCGGGGGCAAAAGGCGTGACCGGATAGGCCACCAGACCGGAGAAGCGCATGCTCAGCATGGTGGGCAGTCTACGGGGTCACAGAATGGGGCCACCCACAAAGGGGTCCACCGCAACGGCCACGAAAACCAAGGTCAAGTAGGTGATGGAGCCGTGGAACACGCGCATGGCCTGTTTGTCGGTAGCTTCCCCGGCATTGGCCAGGCGCAGCAGACGGTGGCATTCGTAGACAAACCAGGCACCGGCCGCCAAGGACACGCTGGCATAAAGCCACCCCGCGCCACCCACAGGCACCAGCAGCAACGAGCAGATGGCGGTCGCCCAGCCGTAGAGCACCACCTGGGAGGCCACTTTGCCCGCAGGTGAAATGGCACCCAGCATGGGAATCCCGGCGCGGGAGTAGTCAGCGGCGTACTTCATGGACAGCGGCCAGTAGTGCGGCGGGGTCCAGAGGAACACCACGGCAAACAGCACCACCGCCGGCCACTCGACGGTCCCGGTCACGGCGGCCCAGGCGATCAGCACGGGCATGCAACCGGCCACGCCACCCCACACAATGTTCTGGGAGGTGCGGCGCTTGAGGATGATCGAGTAGAAGACTGCGTACAGGAAGATCGCCACAGCCGTCAGCACAGCTGCCAGCAGGTTGACGAACACCAGGAACCAGATCACGGAGACCACGGCCACGATCCAGGCAAAGATCAAGGCCTCCCGATCCCCCACCACACGCGTGACCAGCGGCCGCTTGGAGGTGCGCTTCATCACGCGGTCGGAGTCGCGGTCAATGTAGGAGTTGAAAGCTCCGGCCGCACCGGCCGAGAGCGTGCCGCCAATCAAGGTGTTCAGGATCAGCCAAAAACTCGGCATGCCCTGCTGGGCAAAGATCATGGTGGGCACCGTGGCGATCAGCAAAAGCTCCACAATGCGCAGCTTCATCAGCTGCAGGTACGCCTTGAGGCGGTCCTTCAGGGAGGTGTTGCGGCCTGCTGCAGGCTCGTGAGCGTCACCGGAGGCAGGGATCACGGCGTGCTCCGAGGCGTGCGTTGAGCTCACGTTTTTCGCTCTCCCTGACGTTGGTGGTGGTGCTGAGGTGATGGCGGTGCTGCGTAGGCAGTGCCGTCTTGGCGGTACTGAGTTGGCGTTGCCTGATATGCCAGTCATGCCAATGGACACAACAGAATTCCGCCCAGTCTAGCGCGAAACACCACATTCGGCAGGCATTCGCTGACCGGTCCTGCTGCCCCAGATCCCAGATGTGTCATGGTTCACGCCCCAGTTATGCCGCACGCGCAATCAGCAGGAAACCCTCCGTAGTCAAATACGGGTCCCCACGGGTGTGACTTAGGCTGATCATCGAACAGCACCGTGTCTGCCCGATCTGGTGCGCCCAGATCGGCAAGCACGGTGCCATCAGCGAACCGTCTCATTGGAAGGACAGTGTTCCCGTGCCTCAGTCTGAGCAGCTCACCTGGACCGATCTTGATCGCCGAGCCGTGGACACCGTGCGTGTTCTGGCTGCTGATGCCGTGGAGAAGGTTGGCTCAGGCCACCCCGGCACGGCCATGAGCCTGGCGCCCGCCGCCTACCTGCTGTTCCAGAAGGTCATGCGCCACGATCCCTCCGATGACCGTTGGACCGGCCGCGACCGCTTCATCCTCTCCCCCGGCCACACCTCGCTGACGCTGTACCTGCAGCTGTTCCTGGGTGGGTTCGGCCTGGAGATGGAGGACATCGAGTCCTTGCGCACCTGGGGCGCCAAGACCCCGGGCCACCCTGAGTACCGGCACACCAAGGGCGTGGAGATCACCACCGGCCCCTTGGGTCAGGGTCTGGCCTCCGCCGTGGGCTTTGCCTACGGACAGCGCTACACCCGCGGCCTGTTCGATCCGGAAGCTGCACAGGGCGAGTCCCCCTTTGATCACCACATCTACGTCATCGCCTCGGACGGTGACCTCCAGGAAGGCGTAACCTCGGAGGCGTCGTCGTTGGCGGGGCACCAGGAACTGGGCAACTTGGTGGTCATTTACGACCAGAACCAGATTTCCATCGAGGACGACACCGACGTCGCGTTCACCGAGGACGTCGCCATGCGTTACGAGTCCTACGGCTGGCACGTCCAGACCGTGGACTGGACCAACGGTGGCGGCGAGTACCAGGAAAACGTCCAGGCGCTGTTCGATGCCATCAAGGCAGCCGAGGCCGAAACCTCCAAGCCGTCCCTGATCAACCTGCGCACCATCATTGGCTGGCCTGCCCCCAACAAGCAGAACACCGGCGGGATCCACGGCTCCAAGCTGGGTGCAGAAGAGTTGGCAGCCACCAAGGAGGTGCTCGGCTTTGATCCCGAGCAGCACTTTGTGATCGACGACGACGTCCTGGCCCACACCCGTGAGCTCCTGCAGCGTGGTGCGGATGATCGCAAGGCGTGGGAAGAGACCTTCCAGGCCTGGCGGGAAGCCAACCCGGAGCGTGCCAAGCTCTACGACCGCCTGCGCGATGGCGAGTTGCCCCAGGGTTATGCGGATGCGTTCCCGGTGTTCGAAGCCGGCAAGGACGTGGCCACGCGTTCCGCCTCCGGCAAGGTCATCAACGCCATTGCGGACACCTTCCCCGAGCTGTGGGGTGGATCGGCTGATTTGGCTGGGTCCAACAACACCACCATTGAATCTGCGGCCTCGTTCATCCCGTCCGAGCACTCCACTGCCAAGTGGACGGGCAATCCGTACGGCCGTGTCCTGCACTTCGGCATCCGCGAGCACGCCGCTGCTTCGATCGTCAACGGCATCACCATGTCCTCTCAGACCCGGGCCTTCTCCGGGACGTTCCTGATCTTCTCCGACTACCAGCGTCCGGCGGTCCGCCTGGGCGCGCTGATGAAGGTCCCCTCCATCCACGTGTGGACCCACGACTCCATTGGTCTGGGTGAGGACGGCCCCACGCACCAGCCCGTGGAGCAGCTTTCCTCCTTGCGCGCGATCCCGGGGTTCGACGTCGTGCGGCCTGCGGATGCCAACGAGGTCTCCGTGGCCTGGAGGACCGTCCTGGAGAACCGGGAACGGCCGGCCGGCCTGGCACTGACCCGGCAGAACGTGCCCACGTTCCTGCGCGAAGGCATGGAGGGTGACGGTGAGAAGTTGGCCTCGGCCGAAGGCGTGGCCCGCGGCGGTTACGTCCTGGCTGACACCGACGGCACCCCGGACGTGATCCTGATCGGCACCGGATCCGAGGTCCAGCTGGCTCTGGAGGCCCGTGAGTCCTTGGCAGCCGAGGGCATCAAGGGTCGTGTGGTCTCCATGCCATGCCGCGAGTGGTTCGACAACCAGGACGCCGACTACCGGGAATCCGTGATCCCCTCCGCCGTTCAGGCACGCGTGAGCGTTGAGGCAGGCATTGCCATGTCCTGGAACGACATCCTGGGCTCCTACGGTCGCGCGGTATCCCTGGAACACTTCGGTGAGTCGGCTGCTTACGAGAAGCTCTACCAGGAGTTCGGCATCACCGCCAAGGACGTCGCCTCCAAGGCCCACGAATCCATAGACGCCGTGGCTGCAGCCCAGCGCTGAGCCCACCAACTGCAAAGGAGTCCGCAATGACTGCCTCAACCAAGAAGCTTTCCGATGCCGGTGTGTCCATCTGGCTGGACGATCTCTCCCGTGAGCGTCTGACCAGCGGGAACCTGCAGGAATTGATCGACACCAAGGACGTGGTGGGTGTGACCACCAATCCCACGATCTTTGCCGGTGCTCTCTCCAACGGTGCTGCCTATGCGGACCAGGTCAAGGAACTGGCCGCTGCCGGCGCGGACGTGGATGAAGCTGTTTTCACCATCACCACGGATGACGTCCGGGACGCCTGTGACGTGTTCGCCAACATTGCAGAGGCCACCCAGGGCCAGGACGGCCGCGTGTCCATTGAGGTGGACCCGCGTCTGGCCAATGACCCGGAGGCCACCGCCGCCATGGCTCGGCGGTTGTCGGACACCATTGACCGGGACAACGTGCTGATCAAGATTCCGGCCACGGAGGCCGGTCTGCCGTCCATTGCCGAAACCCTGGCAGAGGGTGTCTCCGTGAACGTCACGCTGATCTTTTCCTTGGAGCGCTACCGTGCCGTGGTCAACGCCTACATGTCCGGGTTGGAAAAAGCTCTGGAGAACGGCAAGGACCTCTCCACCATTCATTCGGTGGCCTCCTTCTTTGTCTCGCGCGTGGATTCTGCCGTGGACGCCAAGCTGGAGGAGATCGGCACGGATGAGGCTTTGGCGCTGAAGTCCAAGGCTGGTCTGGCCAATGCCCGTCTGGCGTACCAGGTGTACGAGGACTCCATTGGCACCGAGCGCTGGAAGCGTCTGGAATCCGCCGGTGCCAACCGTCAGCGTCCCCTGTGGGCCTCCACCGGCACCAAGGACCCGGCCCTGCCGGCCACCCTGTATGTGGACGGCCTGGTTGCACCCAACACGGTCAACACCATGCCGGAGAAGACTTTGGACGCCACGGCTGAGCAGGCCCAGATCACCGGTGACACCATCACCGGCACCTACCAGGAATCCAACGCCCTGTTGGATCAGTTGGCGCGGCTGGGCATCGACTACAACGACGTCGTGGCAAAACTCGAATCCGAAGGTGTGGAGAAGTTCGAGGCCTCTTGGGCCGAGCTTCTGGAAACCGTTCAGACCGCGCTGGATCAGGCATGCTGATCCGCTGATGCGTGTGGGTGTGGCCGGTTGACCGGTCACACCTGCACACATCTCCACCCACCGAACACCCCATCCATGCAGGAGCGCCACCGGGCGCTCAGAGAGGACGTCATGAGTTCCCTGTCCGTGATGCTCAACGGTGCCGCCAGCAAGGCAGCCGACCGCCATGTTCCCACCCTGGTGGAGGAAAAGTTCGCCTCCCGGTTGTTCGCCAAGGACCACACCATGTGGGGCCCTGCTGCGGAGGACGAGTCCTCCAAGCGCCTGGGATGGGTGGATGCCTCTGAGGTCTCCCGCCCTCTGGTTGCTCAGATCAATGAGCTGCGTGAGTCCTTTGCCGCAGAAGGCGTGGACCGATTCGTACTGGCCGGTATGGGTGGCTCCTCCCTGGCCCCTGAGGTGATCACCAAGACCGCCGGCGTGGAGCTGTTCGTGTTGGACTCCACCGACCCCGTCATGGTGCAGGCGGCCCTGACCAAGGACATTGCCCGAACCGCTGCCGTGATCTCCTCCAAGTCCGGTTCCACGGTGGAGACCGATTCTGCACGCCGTGCATTTGAGAAGGCCTTCAACGACGCCGGAATCGATGCCGCGCGCCGTCTGGTGGTGGTCACCGACCCCGGTTCCCCGTTCGATCAGGCATCCCGGGACGCCGGTTACCGTGCGGTGTTCACGGCTGATCCCACCGTCGGTGGGCGCTTCTCCGCCATGACGGCCTTTGGCCTGGTCCCCTCCGGTCTGGCCGGCGTTGACCTGGAGGCCCTGCTGGACGAGGTGGACGAGGCCGCCGAGGTGCTGCGTGAGGACGCCGAGGACAACCTGGGCCTCCTGCTGGGCGCGGTCATGGGCGGTACCACTCCCCTGCGCAACAAGTTGTTGATCCAGGACTGCGGCTCCGGGATCGTTGGATTTGCCGACTGGGCCGAGCAGCTCATTGCCGAGTCAACCGGCAAGGACGGCACCGGCATCCTCCCGGTGGTGGTCACCGACGACGTCCCCGAACTGAAGGATCCCGTGGCATCTGACGTTCTGCCCGCCTACCTGGTTCCGCAGGACACCGAGACTGCACCCGAAGGCGATGCCGTGGCTGTGGCCGGTTCCTTGGGCGCCCAGATGCTCCTATGGGAAGTCGCGACCGCTGTGGCCGGCAAGCTGCTGGGCATCAACCCCTTTGACCAGCCCGATGTGGAGTCCGCCAAGACCGCCACCCGTGCCGTGCTGGCCGACAAGCCTGAGCCCACCCCCGCTGTCCTGGTGGACGGCTCCGTGGAGATCCGCGGTGCCGCCGATCTGTTGGACGGGGCACAGAACCTGACTCAGGCCGTCGTGGCCCTGCTGGACCGGTTGCCGGCTGACGGCTACGTCTCCATCCAGGCCTACTTCGACCGCCTGACCTGGACCGAGTTGGAGGATGCTCGCCCCCTGGTGGCCACTGCCACGGGCCGTCCCACCACCTTTGGCTGGGGACCCCGGTTCCTGCACTCCACGGGCCAGTTCCACAAGGGCGGCCCCGGTGCGGGCGTGTTCCTGCAGATCACCGCTGACTCGGAGACCGACCTTGAGATCCCCGGAATCCCCTTCACCTTTGGCGAGCTCATCTCCGCCCAGGCCGACGGCGATGCCCAGGTCCTTGAGGAGCACGGCCGCCCCGTGCTGCGTCTGCGTCTGACGGACCGGGAGACCGGGGTCTCCCAGCTGCTGGACGTGTTGACTGCACTCGCCCAGCGCTGAACCAGAGGAGCAAAGTGCCCACCTCCAACGCGCACACCAACCCGCTACGGGATGATCGCGACAAACGCCTTGTGAGGGTCGCCGCCCCGTCTGCGCTGGTGCTCTTTGGCGTCACCGGGGATCTGGCCCGCAAGAAGTTGTTGCCGGCCATGTATGACCTTGTGAACCGAGGGCTGCTGCCGCCGTCGTTCTCCTTGGTGGGTTTTGGCCGCCGTCCGTGGAGCGCCGACGACTTCCGCGCCTACGTCCGGGAATCGGTGGAAGCCCATGCCCGCACGCCGTTCCAGGACGTGGTGTGGGAGCAATTCGCCGAAGGTCTGCGGTTTGTCCAGGGTGAATTCGATGACACCGCTGCCTACCAGAACCTGCAGAACGTGCTGCGGGACCTGGATCGGGAACGTGGCACCCGGGGCAATCACGCCTTTTACCTCTCCATTCCGCCCAAGGCCTTTGAAGTTGTCTGCCACCAGTTGGCGGAGAACGGTCTGGCGGATCACGAGGACGCCTCCGGGTGGCGGCGTGTGGTCATCGAAAAGCCGTTCGGCCATGATCTGCGCTCAGCCCAGGAGCTGAACCAGATTGTGGAGTCCGTGTTCGCCCCGGATGCGATCTTCCGGATCGATCACTACCTGGGCAAGGAAACGGTGCAGAACCTCTTGGCCATGCGCTTTGCCAACACCATGTTTGAACCGCTGTGGAACGCCAATTACGTGGACCACGTGCAGATCACCATGGCAGAGGACATCGGCATCGGCTCCCGCGCCGGTTATTACGACGGCGTGGGTGCTGCCCGTGACGTCATCCAGAACCACCTGCTGCAGTTGTTGGCGCTGACAGCCATGGAGGAGCCCTTCGACTTCTCTGCCAAGGCTTTGCAAGCTGAAAAGGCCAAGGCGCTGGCTGCTGTGCGTCTGCCGGAGGATCTGAGTGAGGGTTCTGCGCTGGGTCAGTACCAGGGCGGGCTGCAAGGTGGCCAGGAGGTCAAGTCCTTCTTTGACGAGGACGACATCCCGGATGACTCCCGCACGGAGACCTTTGCCGCCTTGAGGTTGGAGGTTTACAACCGGCGGTGGGCCGGGGTGCCGTTCTACCTGCGTGCCGGCAAACGTCTGGGGCGGCGGGTCACGGAGATCGCCGTGGTCTTCAAGCGCAGCCCGGACCGGTTGTTCACCACCCATGACACCGATGAGTTCGGCAACAACGCCATTGTGATCCGCATTCAGCCGGATGAGGGTGTCACCATCCGGTTTGCCTCCAAGGTGCCGGGCACCCAGGCGGAGATCCGGGACGTCACCATGGACTTCGGTTACGGGCACGCGTTCACGGAATCCTCCCCCGAGGCCTACGAACGCTTGATCTTGGACGTGCTGCTGGGTGAACCGCCGCTGTTCCCCCACCACGAGGAAGTTGAACTCTCCTGGAGGATCCTGGATCCGTTCGAGGAGTACTGGGAGGCCAACGGGGCGCAACCGGAGGGTTATGCACCCGGCTCCTGGGGGCCGCCGTCTGCAGATCGACTGATGGAACGTGATGGAAGGACGTGGCGCCGGCCATGATCGTCAATCTGGAGAACACCACCACCTCTGCCATCGACAAACAGCTGCACCGTCTACGTGACGAGGGCGGTGTGGTTGCCCTGGGCCGTGTGCTCACGCTGGTGATCATGGCAGAGGCGGGGCACTCGGAACGCGCCCTGGATGCAGCCATCCTGGCCAGTCACGAGCACCCCTGCAGGATCATCATGCACGTGTCCCACTCGGCCTCGGACTACACCCGCCTTGACGCCCAGTTGCGCATTGGTGGCGACGCCGGCGCCTCCGAGGTGGTGGTGCTGCACGGTTACGGGGAACTGGCCGAGCCCTCAGAGATGTTGGTCTCTGCGCTGTTGTTGCCGGATGCACCGATTGTGGCCTGGTGGCCCCATCGGGTTCCCAATAAGCCCTCTGATTCGTCCATCGGCAAGATTGCCCACCGGCGCATCACTGATTCCTCCAATGCCCAGAACGTGTGCGAGGCCTTGACCCATCTGGCACAGCAGTACGCCCCCGGAGACACTGATGTGTCCTGGACGCGTCTGACCAACTGGCGGGTCCAGCTGGCTGCTGCCATGGACCAGGCCGAACCGGGCCCGGTCTCAGAAGTGGTGGTCACCGGTGCAGCCGACTCATCACGAGTGCACCTGCTGGGTGCCTGGCTCAGTGGGCGGCTATCGGCTCCGGTGCGGTTTGTGCACCCGGAGAAGTCTCAGCACGGTTTGGGCGGTGTTCGTTTGGTGCGTCCCAACGGGGACATCGCCTTGGAACGCCCGGGCAACTCCCTGGGGACTTTGATCCAACCTGGCCAACCGGATCAGCGGGTGGCCATCCCCCACCGTGAGCTCAGTGCCTGCCTGGCTGAAGAACTGCGTCAGCTGGACCCGGATGAGGTCTACGGCGAGGTTCTGGCCTCTGCCGTGCACGTACTGCCCTGTGGTGTGTGTGGTGAAGGCGCTGCCTGAGCACCCTGAAGGTGTGCAACCGGAGGGTGTGCACCCTGAAGGTGTGAACGCTGAAGGTGTGCAACCTGATGTTGTCAGGGAACAGACCACGGCCCTGTTGGTGGAGCATGTGGCGGCCCGGGTCAATCAGGTTCTGGTGGAGGCGCAGGAGGACCGCGGCAGAGCGTCCTTGGCGCTGACTGGCGGTCCACTGGTCATCACCGCCATTCAGGCATTGGCTGCCTCCACCAGGACTGCCGAGTTCGTTCCCGACTGGAGTTGCGTGGACCTGTGGTGGTGTGAGGAGTACTTCCTTCCCCAGGAGCACCCACAGCGCAATGCGCAGCGTGCAGCAGCCGCCTCTGAGAACTTCATGTTGCTCAGCCAGGTGCCCCCGGAGAACGTCCACGTGATCGGCGACTCGGACCAGTTCTTCACAGCCGAGGATGCCGCCGCTGACTACCTGGCGGAGTTGAAGGCGGCCGCTGACGCTGACGGCAACGGGAGTGAGTTCCCCATCTTTGACATCGCCCTGTTGGGTGTTGGTGCTCACCAGCCTGTGGCCGCCCAGATGTCAGGTTCCACGGGCGCCCAGGCGCTTGATTTAGACCGGTTGCCTGAGCCAGGCCGGATGCATGAGGCTACCGTGGTGGTGTGCGGCTCCCACCAGGAGCCATCTCCTCTCATCGCCATGACTCTGCCCCTGATCTCGACCTCGCACCACTTGTGGATGTTGGCCTCAGATGCACAAGAGGTGGCAGCAGCTCAGCAGTTGGTGCGCAACACAACTGCAGGAGGATCACAGGGCCTGGGTGTCTCCGGTCAGTTCTCCACGGTCCTGTTCACCACCTCGGAGGACTGAGTTCTACGCATTGTGGACCGCCATCAGCTCTCGATGGCGGCCCACAATGCGTAGAACTCGCATCACCACAGATGTGAGGCCCGGATCCCACAAGGATCCGGGCCTCACATGTTCTCAAGCCAGTTGGCTGCTCAGACTCCAGCGGCCGTGGTGGCAAAACGCATGGTCAGGGCAAAGCCCACAATGCACAGTGCCCACACAATGATCACCGTGGTGGTCAGACGCACCAGGTTCTTCTGCGCGACGCCGGAGGTGTTCAACGACTGTGTCATGCCGCCGCCGAACATGTCCGACAAACCGCCACCCTTGCCCTTGTTCAGCAGGACCAGCACCACAGCCAGCAGACTGGTGAGCACAATCACCACCAGCAGGATGTCTTGCAGAATATCCATGGTTCAGTCCTTGAGGCGTGCAGCCTTGAGATGGTTGTCGGGGTTCAAGCCCTGATCAGTCCGTGACCAGGTGCTGCTCGAACTTGGCAATGTTAGCAAACTCCTCAGCATCCAAGCTGGCACCGCCCACCAGGGCACCGTCCACGTCCTTGCCCTTGAGGATGGCTCCCACATTGGAGGACTTGACGGAACCGCCGTAGAGGATCCGAACCTTGTCCGCGGTCTCGGCGTCGTAGAGCTCGGCCAGATCTGCGCGGATGGCCTGGGCCATTTCCTGTGCGTCCTCCGGACCTGCCACCTCACCGGTGCCGATCGCCCAGACGGGCTCGTAAGCGACAACGACCTTGGCCACCTCTTCTGCAGAGAGACCCGCGATGGATCCGCGCAGCTGCTCCAGGGTGAAGCTCACGTGCTCGCCGGCCTTGCGGGAGTCCAGGCCCTCGCCGATGCACAGCACGGGCAGAAGGTCGTGACGGAAGGCGGCGTTGATCTTGGCCAGGCACTGCTCGTCAGATTCACCGTGGATGGTGCGGCGCTCCGAGTGGCCCACCAGCACGTAGGTGCAACCCAGCTTCTTCAGGAACTCACCGGAGATGTCACCGGTGTAGGCCCCGGAGTCCTGGTCGGAAAGGTCCTGGCCACCGTAGACAACCTTGAGGTCATCACCGTCAACAATGGTCTGCACGGAGCGGATGTCCGTGAACGGCGGGAAGACGGCCACCTCCACACGGCTGAAGTCGTGCTTGGCGTCCTGCAACGTCCAAGCCAGCTTCTGCAGCAGGGCAACACCCTGCTGGTGGTCCATGTTCATCTTCCAGTTCCCGGCAATCAGCGGGGTGCGGTCGAACTGACCGTTGGTCTGCGAAGTCATGTGTACTCCTAAGAGATAGTGATGTGATCTGGGCTGACGGCTGCGTCAGCCGATGACGGAAACGCCGGGGAGGTCCTTGCCCTCGATGAACTCCAGGGAGGCACCGCCACCGGTGGAGATGTGGCCGAACTGGTCATCGGAGAAGCCCAGGGTGCGCACGGCTGCGGCGGAGTCGCCGCCACCGATCACGGACATGCCCGATCCGTTGGCCAAAGCTTCCGCAACGGCCTTGGTGCCACCGGCAAAGGCTTCCATCTCGAACACACCCACTGGGCCGTTCCAGAAGATGGTCTTGGCCTCGGAAATGGCATCCGCAAAGGCCTTGGCGGAGTCCGGACCGATGTCCAGGCCCATGCCGTCTGCGCCCAGTTCGCCACCTTCGATGTCGTTGACCGGGCGGACCTCGTGCTTGGCGTCAGCCTTGAACTCAGCGGCGTAGACAACGTCCGTGGGCAGCACGATCTCCGTGCCGGCCGCGGTTGCCTTGTCCAGGTAGCCCTTGACAGTCTCCACCTGGTCTTCTTCCACCAGGGAGCCACCAATGGAGTAACCCTGAGCCTTCAGGAAGGTGAACACCATGCCGCCTCCGATCAGCAGCTTGTCCGCCTTGCCGATCAAGTTTTCGATCACGGCCAGCTTGTCAGAGACCTTGGATCCACCCATGACCACAATGAACGGGCGCTCGGGATTGGAGATGACCTTGGTGAGCACGTCCACCTCAGTCTTGACCAGATCGCCCAGGTAGGCCGGCAGAATCTTGGCGACGTCGTAGACGGAGGCATGCTTGCGGTGCACGGCACCAAAAGCGTCTCCTACGAATGCGCCGTTTTCACCAGTGAGGGCCGCCAGTTCCTTGGCCATCTCGGTGCGCTCGGCCTCATCCTTGGAGGTTTCGCGAGCGTCAAAACGGACGTTCTCCACCACCAGCACCTGGCCGTTGGTCAGAGCAGCTGCCTTGGCCTGGGCGTCCTCCCCGGTGACGTCGGTGGCGGTGACCACGTCGAGGTCGGAGAGCTCAGCCAGCTTGGCTGCAGCCGGAGCGATTGAATACTTGGGGTTGGGTTCACCCTTGGGGCGGCCCAGGTGGGCGGTCACGATCACGCGGGCGCCGGCCTTGGAGAGCTTTTCGATCACGGGCAGGGAGGCGCGCACGCGGCCGTCGTCGGTCACGGTGGAGCCGTCCAGGGGAACGTTCAAGTCTGAGCGCACCAGGACGGTACGGCCTTCAACGCCTTCGTTGAGCAGATCTTCCAGGGACTTGGCCATGGCAGGTGTTCCTTTCATTCAGGAATGGATCGCAGGTTCAAGACAGGTAATGGGTTCAGCAATGACAACGCGCGGGGTGCCCGCAGCGGTGCTGCGCACACCTCGCGCGTCCATCAGCGGAGGTTGCCCGTTGTCCGGTACCGGTTCATGACCACGTAACGGCGCGGACAATCCTGGCGCGGAATCAGAACTTGGAAGCCACGAAGTTGGTCAGGGAGACCAGACGGGAGATGTAGCCCCACTCGTTGTCGTACCAGGCGATGACCTTGACCTGGTTGTCGATGACCTTCGTCAACGGGGCATCGAACACGGTGGAGACCGCGTAGCCTTCGATGTCCTTGGAGACGATCGGGTCCTCGGTGTACTCGATGATGCCCTTCATGTCACCCTCGGCAGCTTCCTTCAGAGCCGCGTTCACGGACTCCACGGAAACTTCCTGCTCGGCGTCGAAGGTGAGGTCGACCATGGAGCCGGTGGGGGTGGGGACGCGAACGGCAAAGCCGTCCAGCTTGCCCTTGAGCTCCGGCAGCACCAGGCCGACGGCGGCAGCGGCACCCGTGGTGGTGGGAACCATGTTCAGGGCGGCGGCGCGGGAGCGGCGGAGGTCGCTGTGGGGGGCGTCCTGCAGGCGCTGATCAGCGGTGTAGGCGTGAATGGTGGTCATCAGACCGGCCTTGATGCCGAACTTGTCGTTCAGGACCTTGGCCAGCGGTGCCAAGCAGTTGGTGGTGCAGGAAGCACCGGAGATCAGGTTCATGGACTCGGAGTCGTAGGACTCGTGGTTCACGCCGTAGACGAAGGTGCCGTCCACTTCCTTGCCGGGAGCGGAGAGGATGACCTTCTTGGCGCCTGCATCCAGGTGAGCCTGCATTTCCGGGCCCTTGGCAAAGCGGCCGGTGGACTCGATGACGATGTCCACGTCCAGCTCGCCCCAGGGCAGCTTGGTGGGATCCGGCTCGGCCAGGAACTTGACCTCGTGGCCGTCCACGGTCATGGAGTCACCGTTGAGGGTGACCTCACCGGGGTAACGGCCGTTGATGGAGTCGTACTTGAGCAGGTGAACCAGGGTCTTGGGGTCGGTGAGGTCGTTGACGGCAACAACCTGGATGTCCTGGCCCTGCTCCTGCACGGCGCGGAAGAAGCCGCGGCCGATGCGGCCGAAACCGTTAATGCCAACCTTGATGGTCACTGGGATCGATCTCCTATGCGTTCGGTGACGTCGTCCGACGAGTGCTCTGCCAGTCTGCCTGGCCTACGGTCGCCTGACATCTAATGGTCGGAAGTTGCCGTGTGGTTTTGTGAGGGATCTTGACTCCTAAGAGTTGCGATCCCAACCGGTCGGTCCCGCCGTCCTGGCGACGACCTCACGAGCTATCCCGCTCAGTTGCCAGTCTAGAGGCAAGACCAGGCACATGCCAGACCATTTCTGGATTTCCTGAGCTTTTCTCACTCAAACCCAACCAATCCCACATCTGCTCTGTTTCACGGGTTTGTGTTCGCTGTCAGCGGGTTACGCCGTGCGTGTCTGCCGGTGCATTCGGTCACAGACCGTGCTCGACCTCGTGCCCCACGCTGGCCTCCGTTCCGGGAACGCCCAGTTCCTCGGCGCGGCGATCGGCCATGGCCAGCAGCCTGCGGATACGACCGGCAATGGCGTCCTTGGTCAGGATGGGATCGGACAACCGCCCCAACTCATCCAGGCTGGCCTGCTTGTTGGCCAAGCGCAGCTGGCCGGCCGCGCGCAGGTGGTCCGGGACGTCGTCGCCCAGCAGTTCCAGAGCGCGCTCCACGCGCGCTCCCGCTGCCACGGCGGCCTGGGCGGAGCGGCGCAAATTGGCGTCGTCAAAATTGGCCAGACGGTTGGCGGTGGCCCGGACCTCCTTGCGCAGACGCCGGTCCTCCCACGTCAGCAACGTGTCATGTGCGCCCATGTGGGTCAGCAGCGTGGCGATGGCATCGCCGTCGCGAATGACCACGCGATCTCCCCCGCGGACCTCGCGCGCTTTGGCAATCACGTCCAGGCGGCGTGCGGCACCCACCAGAGCCAGGGCGGCCTCCGGTCCCGGGCAGGTGAACTCCATGGCGGCGGACCGGCCGGGTTCGGTCAACGAGCCGTGGGAGAGGAAGGCGCCGCGCAGCACGGCCTCGGCATCCCCGATCGAGCCGTTGACGATCACCGGTGGCAAGCCGCGGACGGGGCGGCCGTGAGAGTCCAGCAGGCCGGTACGGCGGGCCAAGGCCTCCCCGTCACGGACCACGCGCAACACGTAGTGATTGCCGCGGCGCAATCCCCCACCGCTGATCACGCCGAGTTCGCAGGTGTGTCCGAACTCTTCCATGATGGTGGCGCGCAGGCGCCGGGCCACGGCAGCGGAGTCCAGTTCAACTTCCACCACGATGCGGCCGGAGACAATGTGCAGACCACCTGAGAATCGCAGAACGGTTGATAGTTCGGCCCGGCGTTCGGAGGCCGTCTTGGTCTCCAGCCGCGCCAACTCGTCCTTGACCGATGCCGTCAGCGACATCTGATTCCTTTCCGCACGGGGTCATGGCCTGATCTGTGGGCAGAGCATCCCCGCAAACAGATCCCCCATAGGCTACCCGCAGAGCACCACTTGTGTGATGGGAGCCTTCAGCCGCCCATGACCTCCTGGTATGCGGCGGCAAGTTTGAACGGTGAGTGCACCTGCTGCCCGGAGCCACGGCGCAAGTCCGCAAAGTGCACTGCCGCGCCCATGGCCGCGGCCACCTCTTCCAGGTGGGCACGGTCCTCCACCGCACTGGGGTCAACCACCACGGCGTCGATGCGCAGTTCCGGTGCATGATCGTGCAGGACCTGCAGTTCCTGAGCACTGGTCTTTCCGGCAGTTTCTGCGTCACGGGACAAGTTCATGGTGATCACCCGCTGCCCCTCCGTGTGGGCCAAGGCCTGGCGCAATTCCGGCAGCAGCAGGTGCGGCAACACGGAGGTGTGCCAAGAACCGGGGCCCAGAATCACGCAGTCGGCGGCCTCCACGGCATCCAGGGCCTGCTTGCACACGACGGCTCCCGGGGGTTGCAGCCGTACGTTTTTCACGAACGGCTCCTTGGCCAGCGCCACCTGACCGGTGACGGTGCGAACACCGTCCGTGCCTTCCACATCTCCCTCGATCACCAGTGGTGTGATCGACATGGGCAGCACCTGCCCTTGGGCCCGCAGCAGAGCACCGGCCCAGCGCAGCCCCTCCACCGGGTCTCCCAGCAATTCCCACAAGGTCACGATCAACAGGTTGCCCAGCGCGTGCCCTTCCAGGGGTGTGTTGTGCTCGGGCAGGGCACCGAATCGGTGCTGCATCACATCCCGCCAGGTCATGCCCCAGTCGGAATCGTCACACAGGGCAGACAACGCCATCCTCAGATCCCCCGGCGGCAGAACCTCCAGTTCCTCACGCAACCGCCCGGAGGATCCGCCGTCGTCGGCCACGGTGACAACAGCCGTGAGGTGATTGGTCAGCAAACGCAATGCAGACAACGACGCCGACAGCCCGTGGCCACCACCCAGCGCCACCACGGCTTTGCCTGCACCGCGGTGGGGGCGGGCAGGAACGTCATCCCGCTCCCGAGCACGGGTGCGATCAGCACGCGGTGCCGTGAAGGGCACTGTGGGAATGGAACCCGTGGGAATGGAACCTGTGGGCAAATCCGGGTAGAACGAGCCGGAGGCGGAAGTGGTCATCTCATTCCCGCCCGATGTCCCGGTGCTCCACGTTCACCGTGACCCGCGGGAACTTGGACAGCCGCCGTGCGACTTCCTCCGTGACGGCCACCGACCTGTGCTTACCACCGGTGCAGCCAATGGCGATGGTGGCGTAGTGCTTGTTCTCCGTGCGGTATCCGTTGAACACCGGCTCCAACATGGAAGTGAACATCTCCACGAACTTGCGGGTGCCCTCCTCCTTGAACACGTAGTCGCGGACTTCAACATCCTTGCCCGTACGGGGCCGCAAGGCAGGCACCCAGTGGGGATTGGGGATGAATCGGACGTCGGCCACGTAATTGGCATCCGCCGGCAGCCCGTACTTGAAGCCGAAACTCATGACGGTCAGGTGCAGCACCACCGGGCCATCCGTGGTGTAGAGGTCCGCCACGGCCTTGGACAATGCGTGCACGTTGTACGTGGAAGTGTCCAGGACAATGTCTGCGGACTCGCGCAGGTCCTTGAGCAGAGCGCGTTCGGCGGCAATCCCGTCCATGATCCGGCCACCCGCCTGGAGGGGGTGCGGGCGGCGCTGATGTTCGTAACGGGCCACCAAGGATTCATCCGAGGCCTCCAGGAACAACACGGAGAACTCCACGCCGCTGGCCTCCATGGCGGCCAGGGTTTCCCGCATGTCGTTGAACAGCGCCTTTCCGCGGACATCGATCACCACGGCGAGGCGCGGGATGGCTTCCGGAGTGCGGGAGACAAGGTCCGCCAGGGTCTGCAGCATTTGCGGTGGAAGGTTGTCCACCACGTACCAACCCTGGTCCTCCAGTGCATTGGCAGCCGTGGAACGCCCGGCACCGGACATTCCGGTGACCACCAGCAATTCGGCTTTGCGATCGGGCTGGGCCACTCGATTGGACTCGGACGTGGATGGGGACGAGGACTGGACAGGTTCCTGGGCAGGGATCTCATGCGTCACTGTCCCAGTTTATCGGGAGGCACCGACGCCACAGGAGAGTCAGTCCATGATTTCGCCAGTGGCCATGTTGACGGCCGATTGTGCCGTGTCGTCATCCTGATGGATGGCAGCCATCACCTTGGCGGCCAGGGCCGGGCCGAAGCCGGGCACCTCCTGGATCTCCTCCAGCCGTGCGGACTTGAGCTTCTTGGCCGAACCAAAGTGTTTGAGCAGGGCCTTTTGCTTGGCCGGTCCAACACCAGGCAGTTCATCCAGTACGGAGGCGATCATGGACTTCCCGCGCTTGGCCCGGTGGAAGGTGATGGCAAAGCGGTGGGCTTCATCCCGGACACGCTGCATCAGGTACAAGGCCTCGGAGGCTCGGGGAAGAATCACCGGGAACTCGTCATCCGGAACCCACACCTCTTCCAGGCGCTTGGCCAAACCCACCACGGCAACGTCCACCACCCCCAGATCCTCCAGGGCTCGGGAGGCAGCAGCCACCTGTGGCGGACCACCGTCCACCACCACCAGGTTGGGCGGGTAGGCAAACCGTTTCCGGGCCGCGGGATCCGTGTCCAGGGAGTCTGGGTCCAAGGCTCCGGTGGTGGGTGCGCACTCCTGCTGTTGTTCCTCCTGCTGGGCCAGATGCCTGCTGAACCGGCGATGAATGACGTCGTACATGGCCGCCGTGTCATCCCGTGCGGCCTCCCCGGTGATGGAGAACTTGCGGTACTCGGCCTTACGGGGCAGTCCGTCCTCGAAGACCACCATGGAGGCCACCACATTGGTGCCCTGCACATGGGAGATGTCGTAGCACTCGATGCGCATCAGGGCATCGGGCAGATCCAGTGCTTCCTGCAGCTGCTGGAGGGATGCGGAGCGAGTGGTGATGTCACCGGCTCGCCGGGATTTGTGCAGCGCCAACGCCTGCCGGGCGTTCTCCTGCACCGTCGCCATCAGATGGGCTTTGTCCCCGCGCTGGGGCGTGGAGATGGTGACCTTGGAGCCGCGCAGTTCACTGAGCCATTGCTCCAACTGCTCGGCCTCCTGAACCGGGTGGGAGACCAACACCGTGCGCGGTATCAGATCCTCGCGGTAGTCCAACTCCACGGTCCGCGGACGGTGGTGGGAACCGCGCTCCTCGCGTGCTGCCTGAGCCTTGAGCTCTGCACCGGTGATGCTGTCCGCGGCCCCCTCCCCATAGACCTGTTGCAACAACGCCTCCAGCAGGTGGGCGCTGTCCGTTTCCTCCACCTTCTCCGTGACCCATCCGCGCTGGCCACGGATGCGTCCACCGCGCACGTGGAAGACCTGGACGGCGGCTTCGAGTTCATCATCGGCCAACGCAAAGAAGTCGGCATCCACGGCATCGGAGAGCACCACGGCATTGCGCTCGAAGGCCTTACGGAGGGCGTCGACGTCGTCGCGCCGGGCCGCAGCGGTCTCAAAGTCTTGGACGGCTGCGGCTGCCATCATCTTCTCTTCGAGTTCCTTGATGAACGGCTCCGCCCGACCCGCCATGAACTGGCACAGGTCCTCGACCAGCGCGCGGTGATCCTCCTGGGAGATCTCCCCCACGCACGGTGCGGTGCATTTGCCGATGTAACCCAACAAGCACGGGCGCCCTGAGCGTTCAGCGCGGCGGTACACGCCCGGGGCGCAGGAGCGTACGGGGAAAACTCGCAGCACGGCATCCAGGGTTTCCCGGATGGCCCACGCCTGGGAGTACGGACCGAAGTAACGGGTGCCCTTCTTCTTGGTTCCGCGAGTCACCAACGCCCGGGGTACCTTCTCCCCCATGGTCACTGCCAGGTACGGATAGGACTTGTCATCCCGGTAGGCAATGTTGAACCGCGGTTGGAACTGCTTGATCCAGGTGTACTCCAGCTGCAGGGACTCCAGCTCCGAGCTGACCACCACCCATTCCACACCGGCGGCGGTTGTCACCATGGTGCGGGTCTTGGGTGCCAACGAGTGCAGCGGGGCAAAGTAACTGGAGAGCCTGTTGCGCAGGTTCTTGGCCTTGCCCACGTAGATGACCCGGCCCGTGGCGTCCCGGAACCGGTACACACCGGGATCCGTGGGAATGTCCCCCCGCGCAGGCCGGTAGGTCCGTGGATCAGCCACGAGCAGCGTCACGCTCCACGGAAGGCGGCGTGTTGTAGGTGTCGGCGCGCTCCTGGCCGGAGAGCTCGGCAATGGCGTCCATCACCCGATCCACGACGGCGCGGCGCTGCGCGCCGGTCTGGCGCCCGTCCACCCGGTCGATCTGCAGCGGCTTGCCGATGTGCAGCTCAAACTTGCGCGGCACGATCATGCGGGAGCCGGGTTTCTGCAAACGTTCCGTGCCCTTGAGGGCCACAGGGACCACGGGGGCCCCGGTGGACAAGGCTGTGAAGGCCACGCCACTGCGTCCGCGGTAGAGCCGACCGTCACGGGATCGTGTGCCTTCCGGGAACACTCCAAAGACTCCGCCGTCTGCCAGCAACTTCAAGGCGGGGTCCAGGGCGGTCACGGATTCGGACTGTCCGGAGCGGTCCACCGGAATCAATCCCAGAACGCTGTAGACAAAAGTCATGACCTTGCCCTTGATGCCGGGGGCATTGGCAAGAGACGCCTTGGTGATGAACCCCACCCGGCGTGGCATCAACGCGGAGACGATGATGCCGTCCAGGAAGGACAGGTGATTGGAGGCCACGATCACGGGACCGGTGGCAGGAAAGTTCTCCTGCCCTGTGATGACCGGCCGACACACCAACCGGAACAGGTGGCCCACTGCTTTTTGAGTTGCCCGGTACAGCTTCACTGCTCCCCCTCGAAGATCTCCTTCAGGAACATACCCGTGTGGCTGGCAGGATTCTGCGCAACCTGCTCCGGGGTTCCTTCGGCCACCACACGGCCACCGCCCGAACCGCCGTCGGGCCCCATGTCAATGACCCAGTCGGCGGTCTTGATGACGTCCAGATTGTGCTCAATGGTCATCACGGAATTGCCTTTGTCCACCAAGCCCTGCAGGACCTTGAGCAGCTTGTTGATGTCCTCAAAGTGCAGTCCCGTGGTGGGCTCGTCCAACACGTAGATGGTGTCTCCGTGGGAGCGTTTCTGAAGTTCAGCAGCCAACTTGACCCGCTGGGCCTCACCACCGGAGAGCGTGGTGGCAGGCTGCCCCAGCCGCACATAACCCAGTCCCACGTCCACCAGAGTGTTCAGGTGACGTGCAATGGCGGTGTAGGCGGAGAAGAACTCGGCCGCTTCCTCGATGGGCATGTCCAGAACATCCGCAATGGATTTGCCCTTGTAGTGCACATCCAGGGTCTCGCGGTTGTAGCGGGCGCCCTTGCAGACCTCACACGGCACGTAGACGTCCGGCAGGAAGTTCATCTCGATCTTCAGCGTGCCATCGCCCGAGCAGGCCTCACAGCGTCCTCCCTTGACGTTGAAGGAGAACCGGCCCTGCTGGTACCCGCGGATCTTGGCCTCCTGAGTGTCTGCGAACAGCTTGCGGATGCGGTCAAAGACTCCGGAGTACGTGGCCGGGTTGGAGCGCGGGGTGCGGCCGATCGGTGACTGGTCCACATGGACGATCTTCTTGAGCTGGTCTGCGCCCTCAATACGCTTGTGCCGGCCCGGGACCTGTTTGGCACCGTTGAGCTCGTTGGCCAGCTTGGTGTAGAGAATCTCGTTCACCAGGGAGGACTTGCCGGATCCGGACACACCCGTCACCGCGGTGAAAATACCCAGGGGGAAGGTGACGTCAATGTTCTGCAGGTTGTTCTCCTGCGCACCAACCACCTTCAACACACGTTTGCGGTCAATGGGTCGCCGGGATTCCGGGACCTCAATGCCCTTGCGGCCAGACAGATAGTCCGAGGTGATGGAGTCCTTGTTGGCCAGCAGTTCCTGGTAGCCACCGGAGTGCACCACTCGGCCGCCGCGTTCGCCCGCTCCGGGGCCCACGTCCACAATCCAGTCGGCTTCACGAATGGTGTCTTCATCGTGTTCCACCACGATCAAGGTGTTGCCCATGTCCCGCAACTTGGTCAGCGTTTGGATCAGACGCCGGTTGTCGCGTTGGTGCAGGCCGATGGACGGTTCATCCAGCACGTAGAGCACACCCACCAGGCCTGCACCGATCTGGGTGGCCAGGCGGATGCGCTGGGCCTCACCGCCGGAAAGTGTTGCAGAGGCACGCTCCAGGTTCAGGTAGTCCAGTCCCACGTCCAGCAGGAACGTCAGGCGGGCCTCGATTTCTTTGAGCACCTGATCTGCAATGCGCGCTTCACGATCCGTGAGTTCAAGGCCCTGGAAAAAGGCCAGTGCTTCCCGCATGGGCAGGGCCGTTGCCTGGGCGATGGACAAACCACCCACGGTCACGCCCAGCATGGTGGGGTTCAACCGCTGACCCTGACACTCCGGGCAGGGGATCTGGCGCATGTATTGCTCATACCGGTCCTTGGCGTGCTCGGACTCGGTCTCCTGGTGCTTACGGCGAATGTAGGTGTAGACGCCCTCAAAACCCTGGCTGTAGCGCCGTTCGCGACCCCACCTGTTCTTGTAGGAGACGGTGACCTTGTAGTCCTTGCCCTCCAACAGCGCCTTGCGGGCAGTCGCGGACAGGTCCTTCCAGGGGGTGACCAGGTCAAAGCCCAGGTCCTCCGCCAGGCCGGCCATCAACCGGTTCCAGTAGTCACTGGTGGACTTGCCCAGGGCCCACGGTTGGATGGCACCTTCCACCAGCGTCAGGTCCGCATCCGGGACCACCAGATGTTCGTCAACTTCCAGCCGGGTGCCGATGCCGTCACATTCGGGGCACGCACCAAAGGGTGCATTGAAGGAGAACGCCCGCGGCTCGATCTCGTCAGTGCCCAGACGATGCTCATTGGGGCAGGCCAGGTTCTCGGAGAACGTCTGGCGCTGCTCCACCCCCTCGGGTGCATCCTCACCGTCGCGCAGCACCAGCTCCACCACCACGCGGCCATCGGCCAGGCCCAGGGCGGTCTCAATGGAGTCCGTCAGACGGCGCTCCATGCCCTCCTTGATCACCAGGCGGTCCACCACCACCTCGATGTCATGCTTGTACTGCTTCTTGAGCTTGGGCGGGTCATCCAGGGTGACCTGCTCGCCGTCCACCACGGCACGGGAGTAACCCTGCTGCTGCAAAGAGCTGAACAGATCGGCGAACTCGCCCTTGCGGCGTCGTACCACCGGGGCCAGGACCTGGAAGCGGGTGCGTTCCGGCAAGGTGAGCAGACGATCAACAATCTGCTGGGGGGTCTGTTTGGTGATGGGCTCCCCACAGACCGGGCAGTGCGGGTGGCCCACTCGCGCCCAGAGCAGGCGCATGTAATCGTAGATCTCCGTGATGGTGCCCACCGTGGAGCGCGGGTTCTTGGAGGTGGACTTCTGGTCGATGGAGACCGCGGGAGAAAGACCCTCAATGAAATCAACGTCCGGCTTGTCCACGCGCCCCAGGAACATGCGTGCGTAGGAGGACAGGGACTCGACGTAGCGGCGCTGGCCTTCGGCAAAAATCGTGTCAAAGGCCAGGGAGGACTTGCCGGATCCGGAGAGCCCGGTGAAGACCACCATGGCATCACGCGGGATGGTCAGGTCCACGTTGTGGAGGTTGTGCTCCCGTGCACCCTGCACCACGATCTCCGTGAGATCGGTGGGGGCTGTGGCCTGGGCCTGGGGCACGGACGCTACGGGGGAAAGAGTTTGTTCAGGCACGCCGTCCAGCTTATCGCCGGTGACCGACAACCAGAATTGCGCCCCAACCGTGTGTGCTCAGGCGGCGTTGGACGGACCGCTCAGATCCGGTCCCGCCGGTAGGCCAGCAGCAGCCATGCCAGATTGACCACCAGGCCGGCCAGCGGCACGGTACCCACTCGCCAGTTCCACAGCAGTCCCGTTCCGGCGGACAGCGTGAAGACCACCGCACCCAGAACACAGAGTGCCGCCATCAGGTGCAGCACGTAAGGCACCCCTTTGAGCCACAGCACCAGCGGAATGGCGTACACCAAGCCCATGCCGACGACGGTGCCCAGGCTGGGGCCTGGATCAATGGTCATACCGAGTTCCGGGTTAGCTGCTGCGGCCACGATCTCCGGATCATGGGTCTGAATCCAGAACGTGGCCATCAGCAGCACGTAGGACAGGATTGTGACTGCCGTGAGACGTGCCGGGCGGCGGCGCTCCCATTGCTGGTCAGCCGGGGGCAACAGTGTGGGCATGGCGCCTTTCATCACACATCGCATTGCCGGGATGAACACAACCCGTCAACCGTCTTACAATCGTCGGCATGATCGTAACCGACACGCAGACCGTTGATCTGGCCGAGATCACGGTCCGTTCCATCCAGGTCAGCGACATGGCGAACAACGTCTACCTGTTGACCTCCAAGACCCACGGCACCCAGGTGCTGATCGACGCCGCGGATGAACCCAAGTCCATTGCAGGCCTGGTGGGCGCCGGCTGCCACGACTGCAGCATGTCCGGCAGCTTGCAGATGATCATCACCACCCACTCCCACTGGGATCACGTGCGTGCCCTGGCAGAGGTCAAGTCACGCTCGGAGGCGGTGACCGCCTGTGGCTCGGCGGACGAGGACGACATTGACGTGGCTATGGATCTGACCCTTGACCACGGGGATGTTGCGGAGTTTGACGGATTCGACCTTGAGGTGATCGGGCTGCGCGGGCACACCCCCGGTTCCATCGCCCTGGTCTACCGCGATCCCCACGGCCCCGCGCACATCTTCAGCGGCGATTCCCTGTTCCCTGGCGGGGTGGGCAAGACCAACTCGCCGGAGGACTTCAAGCGGCTTTACAAGGACGTTGTCACCCGGATCTTTGACCGTTTTGACGACGACACCGTGATCCACCCCGGACATGGCGACTCCACCACCCTGGGTGCTGAGCGTCCGCACCTGAAGGAGTGGCGCGAACGCGGCTGGTGACAGCTCTGCCGTTCTTGTGACGACGCCGCCCCTCACCGTCTGCGGACAGGTGAGGGGCGGCGTCGTTGTGCCGGTCCACGGCTGGGATGTCCGTACGCGCGGATATGGTGGGTGACGATGTCACTTCTTGATGCTCTTGCCCCTGGATTGTCCGCCCCCGGCCAGCACTACCTGCGGGGTGATTTTGCGCGCAACCCGCTGACGGCGGATGAGATCTATGAAGGCTTTGTGGGCTGGGCCGCCTCACGGGACCTGGAGCTGTATCCGCACCAGGAAGAAGCGGCGCTGGAAGTGGCCGGCGGGGCCAACGTCATCCTGGCCACACCCACGGGTTCCGGCAAGTCCATGGTGGCGTTGGCGGCGCATTTTGCGGGCCTGGCCACCGGGCAGCGCTCCTATTACACAGCCCCCATCAAGGCGCTGGTCTCTGAGAAGTTCTTTGCCCTGTGTGAGGCCTTCGGCGCGGAAAACGTGGGTATGGTGACCGGTGATTCCGCCGTCAATGCAGAGGCGCCCATTGTGTGCTGCACGGCGGAGATCCTGGCCAACATCGCCTTGCGTGAGGGCCGTGACGCTGATCTGGGGCCCGTGATCATGGACGAGTTCCACTTCTACGCCGATCCCCAGCGCGGTTGGGCCTGGCAGGTTCCCCTGGTGGAACTCCCGCAAGCCCAGTTCCTGCTGATGTCTGCAACCCTTGGGGACACCACCCGCATCCAGCAGCGCCTGACGGATCTCACCAGCCGTGAGGTGGCCGTGGTGGACAACGCCGAACGACCCATCCCGCTGACCTACTACTACTCCCAGATCCCCGTCCTGGAACAGATCGAGGAACTGGTCTCCACACACCAGGCACCGGTCTACGTGGTGCATTTCTCCCAGCTGCAGGCCATGGACCAGGCACAAGCCCTGATGAGCGCCAATGTGCTCAGCAAGGCGGAGAAAGAACGCGTGGCGGAGGTGATCGCCGAGTTCAAGTTCGCCGCCGGGTTCGGCAAAACACTCAACCGCCTGGTCCGCAACGGGATCGGCGTGCACCACGCGGGGATGCTGCCCAAATACCGGCGCCTTGTGGAGCAGCTGGCCCAGGAAGGGCTGCTGAAGGTCATCTGCGGCACGGACACCTTGGGTGTGGGCATCAACGTGCCCATCCGCACGGTGTTGATCACGGCGTTGTCCAAGTTCGACGGCGTCCGCACACGCCGGCTGCAGTCCCGGGAGTTCCACCAGATCGCGGGCCGGGCCGGACGCGCGGGGTTCGACACCCAAGGCACCGTGGTGGTCCAGGCACCCGAACATGACATCGAAAATGCTCGTGCCATGGAGAAGGCGCGGCGAAGGCACGGCGATGACGAGAAGAAGTTGCGCCAAATCCCCAAGAAGAAGCCGCCGCAGGGCTTTGTCTCCTGGTCTGACAAGACGTTCCAGGCCATGGTGGACTCTCAGCCGGAACCCTTGCGCTCCACCTTCGGGGTCACGCATGCCATGTTGCTGAATCTGCTGCAGCGTCACAGTGATCCTGTGGCCGCCACGGTGCACTTGTTCAACGGCCTGGACGGTACGGCTGCGGATCGTCGTCGTTGGGTCAGGGAATCGCTGGGGATCCTGCGGGAGCTGCTGGCCACGGGCGTGGTGGAGCGGTTGCCGCACCCTGACGACGACGGTCGGCGCTACCGCCTGACCGTGGAGCTGCAGGAGAACTTTGCGTTGAACAACGCGCTGTCACCGTTCGCCCTGGCAGCGCTGACCCTGCTGGACCCGGAGGCTGACGGATTTGAACTGGATGCCGTCTCCGTGATCGAGTCCACGCTGGAACGACCACGCCAGGTGCTGGTCATGCAGGAGAAGAAGGAGAAATCCGAGGCCTCGGCCCGGATGAAGGACGATGGCCTGGAGTACAACGAACGCATGCGGGAGTTGGATGAGGTCACGTGGCCCATGCCGCTGCGTGACCTGTTGGAGGAGGCCTTTGAAACCTACCGGTCCTCCGCCCCTTGGGTGGCCCAGCATGAACTGACCCCAAAGTCCGTGGTCAGGGACATGTTTGAACGGGCCATGACTTTTGGCCAGTACGTCCAGTTCTACTCCTTGACCCGCTCGGAGGGTGTGCTGCTGCGCTACCTGACGGATGCCTACCGGGCCCTGCGTCAAACGGTGCCCATTGAGCTGCGGACAGAGGCCCTGGAGGACATCATCGAATGGTTGGGGGAAACCATCCGGCAGACGGACAACTCCCTGTTGGATGAATGGGAGAAGTTGGCCCGGGGCGAGGAAGCCCCCATGGGTACCTCCCAGGACTCGTTGGCGGAGCTCATGGAGGAGCAAGCTCCTGCCATCACCAGCAACGTGCGGGCCTTCCGCATCATGGTGCGCAACGCCATGTTCCAACGTGTGGAGCTGTTTGCCCAGGAGAAGGACAAGACCCTGGGGGCTCTGGACGGCGGTACCGGGTGGGACCGGGACCGCTGGGCGGAGGCATTGGATGACTACTTCAACGAATACGAGGACATCTACACGGACGCCCAGTCGCGTGGGCCGGCCTTGATCCGCATTGACCAGGACCCTGCCGGTCTCAAGGGATTCTGGACGGTCCAACAGGTGTTTGATGATCCTGACGGCAATCACGACTACGGCATGAACGCGCGCATTGATCTGGCGGCATCGGATGCAGACGGCTTTCCGGTGGTGCTCATGGACAACGTGGGGCCGATCACCCAAACAGGTCGGTGACGGACCCAGGGCTTGATGCCGCATGCATCGCCAACTGCATATAGTGTTGATATGCACTTGAACACGCATAGGAGGATCCGTGCCGTTTGTTCTGACCGCTGACCGCCGGGACTCCCGCAAACACCCCGGTGAGCTGGACATGGCGGCCCACCGCGATCTTCTGCGCTCACAGGTGCCCGGTGCCACTCTGAACTGGCAGGTTTCAGCAGGTGACGAGCTCCAAGCCCTGTACTCGGACCCTGTTGCCGCTGTGGCGGCCACGCTGCTCCTGGTAGAAGCCCAGATCTGGTATGTGGGTGTGGGAGTGGGCGCGGTGGACACTCCCCTGCCCACCAGTGTCAGTGAGGCCACCGGGGACGGCTTTGTGAATGCGCGCCACGCGGTGGATGCCGCCAAGGCGTCGTCCTGGGACACCGCTGTGCGCGGCGCTGATAGTGACACAGCTGCCCACCAGGCGGATGCCCTCCTGAGCCTGCTGGCCGCTGTCCGACGACGCCGCACACCCACCGCCCGTCAAGCTGCCACCCTGGCCGATCAAGGGTTGACCCAGCAGCAGATCGCTGAAGAGCTAGGCATCACCCAGTCCTCGGTGTCCAGACGGCTGAGCACTGCGCTGTGGCAGGAGGAGCACGCCGTGCGTGGTGTCCTGGTGGACTTGTTGGAGCAGGCTGATGGGCAGGGGCACATCCATGAGTGAGGCGGCTCAGCAGCACGCAAGCACTGCACCAGGGTTCACAGGATCATTGATGAGCCTCCGTGGTGCTGTCACGGTCTGGATTCCCCTGATGCTTTTCCTGAGCACTGCCGGGTGGATGGCCGTTGCAGGTTCCGTGCCCGTTTGGTTCAGCGGGACAGCCCTGGTGGTGGGTTTTGCCTTGTCAGGTGATCCCGTGGTGCGTCTGATCCTGCACATTGCCCGGGATCTGGAAGCGCAGCGCCGAAAAACCATGGCCATCATCACGGCCGGGCGGTCCACCGAGCTGACGGCCGCCGACGCTGCGGGGCCCGGTGAACCGGTGGGCCCACCTCTGCGCGGCGGTCTGGTGATCGGTGTGCTGGAACGCTTGAGCGTCATGGCCTGTTTTGTCCTGGGGTTCCCCAACGGTGTGGCCATCGTGGTGGCCATCAAGGGCTTGGCGCGCTATGGAGAGTTCACCACCGGCCATCAGCGTGAGCAGTTCCTCATCGGCACCTTGGCCTCCCTGCTGTGGGCCGGGGCCGGTGCAGGACTGGTGCTGGTGATCTCCGCCACCTGACTCCGGTGGGACCCCGCCAAAGACCCTGCCAAAGACCCCGCCGGGTGAAGGGACATGGTGGAGGCCGGCACCCGTTGGGGTACCGGCCTCCAGTGATTCCCGTCAGGCAGGTCAGCGCATCAGACTGATGCAGGATCACACCTTGGGGTTGGTGTCCTTGTGCAGCGTCTCCGGCTCAGGTGCTTCACCCGTGCGCTCATAGTGCTCGTGCTTGCCGCGGGCACGGGCCAACAGGTCGCGGAACTCGTCTTCTTCCTCAATGAGTTCCTGCTGGTACTTCTCCGGCACCTTGGGCATGCGCTCAGCCAGCTTGGCGCCCTTGGCCGCCAAGCGTTCGCGCTCCGCCGTCGGGGCATCCTTGGGCAGGGTCACGTAAGCCTCGGCCACGTTGCGCAGGCCGGAGATCACGCGCAGGGCGCGGCCCTTGGGGCTGTAGAGGGAGAGCAGCACCGTCAGCACCAACACACCCACGATCACGGTCAGTGACTGGCTGATGGTGACCTCCGGCGGGAAGTGCACAGGCTGACCGTCATTGATGAACGGCAGATCGTTCTCATGCAGCGCGTGGACAATCAGCTTGTAGCCGATGAAGCCCAAGATGATGGCCAGTCCCCAGGACAGGTAGATCAGGCGGTCCAGCAGGCCGTCGATCAGGAAGTACAACTGGCGCAGGCCCATCAGGGAGAAGGCAACGGCCGTGAACACCAGGTAGGTCTCCTGGGTCAGACCAAAAATCGCGGGAATGGAGTCAAAGGCGAACAGGATGTCCGTACCGCCAATGGCCACCATCACCAGCAGCATGGGCGTCATCACACGCTTGCCGTTCTCCACCGTGAACAGCTTGTCGCCGTCGTAGTAATCCGTGGTGGGGATGAAGCGCTTGGCCAGGCGGATGATGAAGTTGTCTGCCTCGTCCTCGGCCTCGCCGTCCTTGAGTTCACCACGGATCAGGTTGACGGCGGTGAGGATCAGGAACAGGCCAAAGATGTAGAACAGCCAGGCCAAGGCGTTCAGGGCGGCAGCGCCGATGAAGATGAAGGCCGTGCGGGCCACCAGGGCAAAGGTGATGCCGAACAGCAGAACCTTCTGCTGATCTTCACGCGGGACCTTGAAGGAGGCGATGATGATCAGGAACACAAAAAGGTTGTCCACGGACAACGCCTTCTCCGTGATGTATCCGGCGTAGTACTCACCGGCGAACGTGGGACCCCACTGCCACAGCACGAACAGGCCGAAGATCAGGGCTGCACCCACATAAATCGCGGACCAGATGGCCGCTTCCTTGATGTGTGGTTCGTGGGCCTTGCGCACGTGGAAGAAGTAGTCGAAAGCCAGCATGCCGACGATTACGGCAATGGTGACTTCCCAGATCAAGGGTGAAACTTCCAAGGAAGCGTCCTCTCCAAGGTAGGTATGGTTCGAGAACGCAAGTCTCTCCGTCGGCCACCTCAGATCCCCGTGTGACGCACGGGTAGGTGGGGTTCCGACCGTTGTGCCCGGCGGGGCCGCCATGGCCCTGCGTGCTGACGTTCACAACGCGAGTGGATACTCCCTTACGCTGCGCATCATGGTACACGGCAGCTGTGCTTTGCCCAGGCTTGGTAAGACGTCTGTCATTCGCCGTCATCGCGACTTTGGTCACGCGCCAGGGCTTGCAGCAGCCCTTTGAGATCCGACCACTTGCCCTGGGCTGCGGACAGGTCTTCCGGCAGGTCACGAATCACGCGGTCAACATCCGACTGTTGGCGCGCTGCAATCTCGGCACGCAGTTGGCGGATCTCCGCCTCCGCCTGGGCCAAGAGGTTCTGGAGTTCGGATTCGGTGTTGGCGTTCATGGTCTCCTCCTGTTCTGGCTGGCTACCAGGCTTGGTCACAGCACAGCACTGATCAGCACGACGGCGCCCGGGGCCACCAGGAATGCGGCGATGATCCAGGCGGCTGCCACCCACTTGCGTTCAGCTGCCAGGGAGCCCAGCCAGGTGGCGCAGGCCAACGGAATGTTGCGCAGGAAGGGCAGGACGTAAATCAGAAGGATGCCCAGCAGGTTGAACAGTAGGTGGACCAGGGCCGCTTGCAGCGCGATGGTGGCGTTCTCCCCCGTGACAGCCATGGCCGCGATGAGTGCCGTGGTGGTGGTGCCGATGTTGGCTCCCAGTGTCACCGGATAGATCTGACGGGTGCTCAGGGCACCCGAGCCTGCAAAGGGCACCAAGACGGAGGTGGTCACGGACGATGACTGGGCCAGGACTGTCACCAGGGCACCGGCACCCATGGCCACGGGTGGCGTGCCGCCCACGGTCTTGTGAAGAATCTTCTTGGCCTTGCCCACCATGAGGGTCTGCAGCAGCTTGCCCAGGTAGCGCACGGACAAGAAGATCAGGGCCACACCACCCAGGATCTGCAGAACTGCTCCCATGGTTTCCCCGGGAAAACCCAGTACCCAGGCAAGTCCGTTCACCACGGGGTCAGTGACCATGGAGACCACATCGGCATCCCCCGGATCCGTGGTCTGGATCCCGGACAGGGGCCCGGTGATCAGTTCAGCCAACCGTTCCAGGGGGTGGAAGAGCATCTCCAGGGGCAGCAGCAGAGCCACGGCGAACAGGTTGAAGAAGTCGTGGACGGTGGCCGCGGAGAAGGCACGTCGGAACTCATCCTTGGTGCCCACAAATCCCAGCGATGCCAAGGTGTTGGTGACGGAGGTGCCCACGTTGGCGCCCATGATGATGGGAACGGCCACGCTCAGCGGCAACGCCCCGGTCCCCACTGCCGTCACTGCGATCGCTGTGGTGGTGGAGGAGGACTGAATGACGGATGTGGCCAGGATTCCCACGGCAAGTCCCACCAAGGGATTCACTGCAAAGTCGAACAGCCCGGAAGCGGTGTCCTCCCCCAGATTCCCGAACCCGGTGCCGATCAATCCGACGGCACAGATCAGGGTGTAGAGCAGTCCCAGTGCGGCAAGGACTCGAACAGCAATTTGCCCGCGCGAGAGGTTGGTGGCGTCCTGGGAGAGTTCGTCCAAGTTTTCGCGGCTGTCACCACCGGTTCTGGCGAACTCGGTGTCAGTGCCCTGATTCTGGTCGGTGGTCGCGCGCTTGCGTTGACTCGTGTGCGACTGACTCACGGTTACCGCCCCCGGTGTTTCGGCCTGTGCTGTGAACAACTAGGTCACGTCCAGCCTCACGGGGCGGGGCAACGGCGGGCTGACGGGAAGGTGACAGCCAGGTGAAGGCGCCCTGTGCTCGGTCAGTCAGGACCCGGAGGCGTCCTGGACGTGGCGTAGTTCGCGTTTCAGGTCGGCCAATTCGTCGCGGATGCGTGCCGCCAGCTCGAACTTGAGGTCTGCCGCAGCCTGGTTCATCTGCTCGGTCAGCTGAAGGACCAGGTCCTCCAGGTTCTGTGCCGGGCCGGTTTCCACGCCGTCCTGGCGCAACTTGCGTTCCGCATCTGCCAGGGCTGCCGAGCTTTGGGCGTCCTTGGCAGGCGCGGTCTTGCCGCTGGCCGCCGAGCGCGCCGCCAGCAGTTCGTGGGTGTCTTCTGCTTCCCGGGCCAGCTGGTCCGTGATGTCCGCGATCCTCTTGCGCAGCGGCTGGGGATCCACACCGTGTTCCTTGTTGTACGCAATTTGGACTTCACGACGTCGATTGGTCTCATCGATCGCGGTCTGCATGGAGTCCGTGATCTTGTCCGCGTACATGTGGACCTGCCCGTTGACGTTTCGGGCGGCACGGCCGATGGTCTGGATCAGGGAGGTGGTGGAACGTAGGAAGCCTTCCTTGTCTGCGTCCAGGATGGAGACCAGGGAAACCTCCGGGAGGTCCAGGCCTTCACGCAGCAGGTTGATGCCCACCAGGACGTCAAATACGCCTTGCCGCAGTTCACTGAGCAGTTCCACACGCCGCAGGGTGTCCACGTCCGAGTGGAGGTATTGGACCTTGACGCCGTGCTCCATCAGGTAGTCGGTGAGGTCCTCGGCCATGCGCTTGGTGAGTGTGGTGACCAGAACACGTTCGTCGCGTTGGACACGAGTGTTGATCTCATCCAGCAAGTCGTCGATCTGCCCGCGGGTGGGTTTGATGACCACTTCCGGGTCCACCAGGCCCGTGGGGCGAATGATCTGCTCCACGTAACCGTCGGCCTTGCCCATCTCGTAATTGCCCGGTGTGGCGGAGAGATAGACGGTTTGTCCGATCCGCTCCAAGAACTCGTCCCACTTCAACGGGCGGTTGTCCATGGCTGAGGGCAGACGGAAACCGTGTTCCACCAGGGTGCGTTTGCGGGACATGTCGCCTTCGTACATGCCACCGATCTGCGGGACCGTCACGTGCGATTCGTCAATCACCAGCAGGAAGTCGTCCGGGAAGTAGTCCAGCAGACAGTGCGGTGCAGAGCCGGGGCCACGGCCATCGATGTGCCGGGAGTAGTTCTCGATGCCGTTGCAGTACCCCATCTGCTGCATCATTTCCAGGTCATAGGTGGTGCGCATCCGCAGCCGCTGGGCTTCCACCAGTTTGTTCTGGTTCTCCAGGGTCTCCAGGCGCTCCCGTAGTTCGTCCTCGATCTCAGTGACAGCCCTGGCCATGCGTTCGGCTCCGGCCACGTAGTGGGAGGCAGGGAATACATACATTTCGTTCTCGTCCCGGATGATCTCCCCGGTCAGCGGATGCAGCGTGTAGATGGCTTCAATTTCATCCCCAAAGAACTCGATCCGTATGGCGTGTTCCTCGTACATGGGGATGATCTCCACCGTGTCACCGCGGACCCGGAAGGTCCCCCGATGGAAGTCGACGTCGTTGCGCGCGTACTGCATGTTCACGAACTGGCGCAGCAGGTCATCACGGTCCATCTCCTCCCCCACCTTGAGGGTGACCATCTGCTGGATGTATTCCTCCGGGGTGCCCAGGCCGTAGATGCAGGAGACGGTGGAGACCACCACGACGTCGCGCCGCGTCAGCAAGGCATTGGTGGCGGAGTGCCGCAGCCGCTCGACTTCCTCATTGATGGAGGAGTCCTTCTCGATGAAAGTGTCCGTCTGTGGGACGTAGGCCTCCGGCTGGTAGTAGTCGTAGTAGGAGACAAAGTATTCCACCGCGTTGTTGGGCAGCAGCTCCCTCAGCTCACTGGCCAGCTGGGCGGCCAGGGTCTTGTTCTGCACCATCAGCAGCGTGGGCCGCTGCACCGATTCGATCAACCATGCGGCGGTGGCGGACTTGCCTGTACCGGTGGCGCCCAGGAGCACGATGTCGGTTTCGCCGTCGTTGACCCGCTGCGTCAGTTCAGCGATGGCCTTGGGCTGATCGCCGGCGGGTTTGAATTCGGAGACGACCTCAAAGGGTGCGACGACGCGGTTGATCTCCTGTGCCAAGCTCATGTGGCCAGCCTACGCCGGGGGACCGACACTGCATGAAGTGCCGTCGACCGCCGCTCGTCGAGTGATCCTCAACCCCGCGCCTGAGCCCACCACTGATCCACGGCAGCCTCCAGGTGATTCAGTGGCCCATCGTTCACGAACACGTGGTCCGCCACCGCGCGCCGTTGATCGTCGGTGGCCTGTGCATCAATACGAGCCGCTGCATCAGTCGCGGACATTCCCCGGTTCTGGATCATCCGCCGGATCCGCTCATGACGCGGAGCCTCCACCACCAAGACCACGTCAAAATCCTCTGCCTGCCCGGTTTCCACCAACAGGGGGATGTCGTGGACGATCACCGCGTCCTCACCGTGTTGAGCCACCGCGGCCTCCACCAATTCCTTGGAACGTGCACGCACCAGAGGATGGATGATCGCATTGAGGCGGGCACGGGCGTCGTCGTCGGCAAAGACCAGCTCCCCCAACGCGCGTCGGTCCAGTGAACCGTCCGCTGCAATCATCTGCGGACCGAATTCACGGGCGATCGCCACCAGACCTGGCTGGGCAGGCTCCTGCAACTGCCGGACAATGGCATCCGAATCCACCAGGACGGCCCCGTTGGCCACAAGACGCGCAGCCACAGCCGATTTTCCGGAGGCGATCCCGCCTGTCAAAGCAATGTGCAACATGGTCCCAGGCTACCCAGCGGGCGGACCGGAGTGGCGCAGATCAACTCTTACAGGCCCATAGACTGGTTCTCATGCCGCAGCCTTACACGGTCCTGAGCTCAACCACTGCGTTGCGCCATCAGATCGAGATCAAGAAGTCCCGCTTCCTCACCGTGCTGCAACGCATCAACCACGAGGACGACGCCCAAGATCTCCTGGCCGATTTACGCCGCGAGTTCCATGACGCCCGTCACCAGTGCTCAGCCTGGGTTGTGGGCTCGGATCGCCGCATCCAGCGCTCCTTCGACGACGGCGAACCATCCGGCACAGCCGGCATCCCCATGTTGGAAGCCATCACCCAACGGCGGACCGGCGGGGGTGATTCACCCCGAGAAGAAGTCTCAGACCTGTCGGATGTGTGCGCCGTCGTCGTCCGGTGGTTCGGTGGAACGCTGTTGGGTGCGGGAGGTCTGGTACGGGCGTATTCGGACTCGGTGTCCCAAGCCCTGGACCGCGCGGAGTTTGCGCAGCGCGCCCGGCTGGGAGTCTATGAGGTCAATGCTCCGCTGGCTCAGGCGGCACGCTGGGAGAACGAGCTCCGCACCGCATCCGTCACCGTCATGGGAACCGACTGGTCCGCAAACGGGGCCACCTTGCGCGTGGCCACGGACGACACCGAGGAGGCCGTGGCCAAATTACGGGCCCATGTGGCGGAACTCAGCTCCGGGAATGCGTACCTGACCCCGGTGGGAACCGACTGGGTGGACCTCCCCTCCTCCCCCGCCGAATAG
>NZ_JROX01000079.1:0-17296 GCF_000800955.1 Kocuria sp. ZOR0020 | reverse complement strand
GGTGGGCGTGCCCCCGCCGAAGAACACGGTGCTCAAGGCCCGCCGCGGCGCGCCAGTTGCGCGCAGAACCGAATCCGCGAACCGGATCTCCCGCTCGGCATCCCGGTGATAGGCCTCCTGGGAGACGTCCTGCCCCAGTTCCAAGGCCGTGTACGTGTTGAAATCGCAGTACCCACAACGGACCGAGCAGAACGGGACGTGCACGTAGAGGCTGAACTGGCGTTCGGCCGCACCGGCCACCGCAGAGGGTGGGAGCAGGCCGTCGGCGGGTGCGGGTTCGCCGTCGGGAAGAGCGGGCATGGCGCAGCTCCTGTCCGTGAAGTGGTGGGAGGTTACTTCTTCTTCTCGCCGGAGGAGTCCGAGGACAGTGCGGCCACAAAGGCCTCCTGCGGCACCTCCACACGACCCACCATCTTCATCCGCTTCTTGCCTTCCTTCTGCTTCTCCAGCAGTTTGCGCTTACGGGAGATGTCACCGCCGTAACACTTGGAGAGCACGTCCTTGCGCATGGCCCGGATGTTTTCGCGGGCAATGATCCTTGACCCAATGGCAGCCTGGATGGGGACCTCGAACTGCTGGCGCGGGATCAGGTCCTTGAGCTTGCCGGCCATCATCACACCGTAGGAGTAGGCCTTGTCCTTGTGGGTGATGGCGGAGAACGCATCCACACGCTCCCCCTGCAACAGCAGGTCCACCTTGACCAGATCGGCAGCCTCTTGGCCTTCGGCCTTCCAGTCCAGGGAGGCGTATCCCTTGGTGCGGGACTTCAACTGGTCAAAGAAGTCCAACACGATCTCGGCCAACGGCAGCCGGTAGCGCAGTTCCACGCGGTCTTCGGACAGGTAATCCATCCCGCCCAGCTGCCCGCGCTTGGACTGGCACAGTTCCATGATGGCGCCCACGAACTCAGACGGTGCCAGCACCGTGGCGCTGACCATGGGCTCGCGGATCTCCTTGATCTTGCCTTCCGGGAACTCCGAGGGGTTGGTCACCACGGTCTCCGTACCGTCCTCCAACGTGACGTCGTAGGACACGGACGGTGCCGTGGAGATCAACGCCAGGTCGAATTCGCGCTCCAACCGCTCGCGGGTGATTTCCAGGTGCAGCAGGCCCAGGAAGCCGCAGCGGAAACCAAAGCCGAGCGCCGCGGAGGTCTCCGGCTCCCACACCAGGGCAGCATCGTTGAGCTGCAGTTTCTCCAGTGCGTCACGCAGCGCGGGGTAGTCGGAACCGTCAATGGGGAACAGACCGGAGAACACCATGGGCTTGGGGTCCTCGTAACCCCCGAGCTCCTCCGTGGCCCCCTTGTTGGCAGCGGTCACGGTGTCACCCACGCGGGACTGGCGGACATCCTTCACGCCGGTGATCAGGTAGCCCACCTCCCCCACACCCAGACCCTTGGTGGGCTTGGGCTCCGGGGAGATCACACCGATCTCCAACAACTCGTGTTCCGCTCCCGTGGACATCATCTTGATGCGCTCGCGCGGCTTCAGGTCCCCGTCCACCACACGGACGTAGGTGACCACGCCACGGTAGGTGTCAAAGACGGAGTCGAAAATCATGGCGCGGCTGGCTTCCTCGGCATTGCCCACCGGTGCGGGGATTTCCTCCACAATCCGATCCAACAGTGCTTCAACGCCCTCACCGGTCTTGCCGGACACGCGCAGCACGCGGTCAGGGTCCTCACCGATCAGGTTGCCCAGTTCCTCCGCGTACTTCTCCGGCTGAGCGGCCGGCAGATCGATCTTGTTCAACACCGGGATGATGGTGAGGTCGTTCTCCATGGCCAGGTACAGGTTGGCCAGCGTCTGGGCCTCAATGCCCTGAGCCGCGTCCACCAGCAGCAGCGCACCCTCGCACGCGGCCAGCGAGCGCGAAACCTCGTAGGTGAAGTCCACGTGGCCCGGTGTGTCGATCATGTTCAGCGCGTAGTCCGTGCCACCCATCCCCCAGGGCATGCGCACGGCCTGAGATTTGATGGTGATCCCGCGCTCGCGTTCAATGTCCATGCGGTCCAGGTACTGGGCCTTCATCTCCCGCGGGGTCACCACACCGGTGGCCTGCAGCATGCGGTCAGCCAGGGTGGACTTGCCATGGTCGATGTGCGCGATGATGCAGAAGCTGCGCAACAGCGACGGGTCCGTGCTCGCGGGCACCGGCGGGACAACGGCCTGTGGGGACACAGCGGGCCTTTCATGACGGTCAGCAATTCCAGGGCCCGGATGGCTCGCCTCGCCTTTTCACGACGACGCCGCACCATCCGGCCCGGATGGATCAGTCACTTAGTCTCTCATGCGCGCGGGGTCTCTCTGGAGCACCGGGTGGCTGCCCCCGTGACGGAACCCCGCGGGCGTCGTCGTCCCCCTCCTCCCCCGCCTGACTGCTGGTCGCTTCTTGGACCGTTGCTGAGTTCCGCCTCCATGTACGGTTACGCCACGCCGGAGTTCGGATTCGCCAGTAGAAGGTCCCTGGAGTGGTCGAGACCGAACACAGAGGTGGCAGAACCGGTCACCGCAGGCCAGGTCCTCTGTACTTCTCCCTCAGATCACCCTGTGGATAACTGATGTACGCACCCCTGGGGTGTTTAGCGTGACTGCATGCCGACATTTCACTACCCGCAGCGACAGCCGCGACCCGTTGTGGCCACCACAGCGCACTGGAATCTGCGCAAACGGCAAATGGACGCACTGCCCGAATTTGCTGAAGTGCTCAGAGGCATCTGGGCTCGAGGCACCCCGGGTCTGGCACCACTGAACTCCGTGGAAACTGCCGCTCTGGCCCAACAGCACTTTGGCACCAACTTCCGGGTGGCAGGCTTTTCGTCCGCACAGATGTTCGGCCTGCCTGTGGGGCACACACCGGTCTGGATACGTGATGGTCTCACGCTGCCCCGTGCGCCGCGTGCTCAGGACCTGGAGCAGGAACTGCGCAGGCCGCACTTGTCCTATTCGGGAACACGCGGACATCAGCACAGATCGGACCTCTTGATCACCAAGGGCTCGGACGGAGCGGCCCTGACCGGACTCTGGGACTCTCAGACGGTGAATCTGGTGGAAGCCCTTGTCTGGGCTGCACCTTTTCTCACGGACTGGAGAATCGTGTCCTGCCTGGACCACTTGATGGGCATGCACGTTCGGGTCGGGGCCAAACGCTACGGTCCGTGTACTGCGCAGCAGATCGCGGCAGTACTCGAATCCAATCTCGTCAGTTCGATCGGCTCGACCCGGATCAGAGACCTGTTGCCGCTGGCTCAGGCGCGGACGTGGTCGCCCATGGAAACGTTGGTGCGCATGATGGTGAGGCGCGCCGAGCTGCCGGCCCCGACGATGAACCTGACCATCCAGGTGGACGATCACGGAAGGATGCGGACTGTGCATCTTGACCTCGCATGGGAGGAAGCTCGAGTTGGAATCGAGTACAACGGCGCCGTCCACGCGACCGACCGACACACGTATGGAGATGAAATGCACCGCCTGGACCTGCTCCGCGATGACGGTTGGGATCTGCGAGTTCTGGTCACCCGTGACGTCCAGGATCCGCGCCGGGCGGAGGCGTGGCTGAGCTGGCTCGCCCAGCGCTTGGTTTGAGCCCTCCAGCGTGGATCCGACCCGCGCACGCTCGGAGGATCGACCAACCCGCGCGAACCCTCAGAACGGTTGCGCCCACTCCATGTTCGGTTCCGCCACGAATTGTGCCTATCGGTGGTCGAAACCGAACACCGAGCCGGCTCAACCGAACTCGATGCCCTGCTGACCCGTCCCGGATGCGTTGAGGACGGCGCAACGCGTACCGGGCAGCTTTGGCTGCGGGTGGGCGTTTGAGGGGCCCGGGGCCCGGGCTCAGGGGCGCGGGGGTTAAAGGCCTAAAGGCCCAGGGGGTCAAGCGGTCACGCGGGAGTAGATCAACAACATGGTGACGGCAAAGCCCACCACGTAGTTGATCCACAAGAAGCGCTTCCAACCCAGGTTGGCGGTTTCGCAGGCGGCGTCGTGGATGCGCAGGAACGGCACCAGGTTGGCCACATAGGGCAACACGAACAGCGCAGCCACCGGTGTGGGCCAGGCGGTGAACAGCAGCAGGATGCCAGCCGCCAAATACATCCCGGCAGCCACCCACACGGTGCTGCGCGCACCCAGGACCGTGGCGATCGAGGAGAGGCCACCGGCTCGGTCCGCCTCGACGTCCTGAACGGCGCCGAACGCCTGGGAGGCCATGCCCCACAGGAAGAACGCACAGGTCACCGCCATCATGCTCCAGCTCCACGGCACTCCCGCGATCACCAGGCCGTAAACCATGGGCGAGACAAAGTGCGTGGCGGAGGTGGCCGAGTCCAGGAAGGGGATCTCCTTGAACCTCAAGCCCTCGAGGCTGTAGGCCACCACGGCAAACAGGCTCACTGCCATGACGATCCCGGCCGCCAGATCGCCCGAAATCAGCAGGTACAGCACGAACGGCAGGCTGATGAGCACCGATGCCACCAGGATCCCCCGGTGCTGTGACCGGTCAACGAGGGCACCCTCCACCCCACCCTTGCGAGGATTGCGGAGGTCGGATTCGTAGTCGAAGACATCGTTGATCCCGTACATCATCAGGTTGTACGGGATCAGGAAGAACAACGTGCCGATCACCAGGACGTCGTCCACGCGCCCCGTGGCCAGAAAGTAGGCAGCCGCAAACGGGTAGGCCGTGTTCACCCAGGAGATGGGCCTGCTGGTGGCGAACCACGTGGTGACCTGGCCCCACACGTGCCCCGGACGCCGCAGCGCCCACCACAGGGCCGGCAGCAACAAGGCACCGGCCACCACGTAGGACAGGTCCTCGATCGGAGCCTTCCACAACATGATCCCGCTCAGCGTGGCCTCGCCGTACTCCACGAACCCCGCTGCAATGATCAGGGAGTCAAAGATCACCGTGAGCACCACAAGGATCGCCAGAACGACGACGACCGTGGTCACCTTTCGCTTGCCGTGGCGCGTCCCGGAGCCCACCAGAAGCGCCAGGGGCAGGGCCGCCAGAGCACAGAAGATGACAATCAGTTCCCAATACGTCACGACACATCACCGCCCGCGTTGGCAGACCGGTCCGAGTCGGACCGCGCAGTAGGTACCGACTGCCGCTCTGGCCGGTTCTGCAACCACTCCAAGAGTCGTTCCACCAGTGCCACCAAGTTCATGGTCAGGTAGCACAGGAATGTCAGGAACACGACTTCCTCCAGTGGCATCTCCGGCCCCAAGAGGATCCCTGTGTCCAGGTCGGAGGCGCCGTGCAGGAAGATTCCGTGCACAATGCCGGCAATGTCCCACAGCAGGAAGAACGCCACACCGGTGACCGTGACAACCGCGGCCCGCAGCGGTGCGTGGAAGAAGAACAGCTTGTGCCGGGCGTCCAGAATGATCATCCCGGCCAAGCTGAACAGCAGGAAGCCCAGGTGCGCAAAGTTCATCCAACTCAAACGGTCGGCTCCGGCAGGGGCCCTGTGGAGGTGTCCCCCCTGAAGTCCTTGAGCACGTTCTCCGCACTGATCAGGCACATGGGCAGACCGATCCCCGGAATCGTGGTGGACCCGCAGTAGTGCAACCCCTCGATGTGGCGGCTGCGCATCCGCCCACGCAGGAACGCGGACTGCCGCAAGGTGTGGGCCGGGCCCAGCACATTGCCAAGCCAGGCGTGGTAGTCCTTGGCAAAGTCCTCTGGGCCGATGGTGCGCCGCACCACCACCCTCTCCGACAGATCCGCCACCCCCGCCCATTGGCCGATCTGTTCGATCACGCGGTCGGCCACAGCTTCCACCTGGGGGGACCCGGCGCCGTCGTCGTTGCCGTGGCCAATGCTGACATCCGCGGGTACGGGAACCAGCACGAACAGGTTTTCGTGGCCCTCCGGCGCCACGGAGGCATCTGTTGCGGAGGGCTTGCACACGTAGATCGACGCCGGATCCGGCACCCGGGTGGGTTGGTCAAAGATCGCGGAGAAGTTGGTGTCCCAGTCCCGGGTGAAGAACAGATTGTGGTGAGTCAGTTCCGGCAGATCCCCCTGGACGCCCAGCAACACCAGCACCGCACCTGGACCGGTCTGCTGACGGTCCCACCGCTTCTGCGGGTAAGTCTGCAGGTGCGGTTCCACCATGCGAGTCTCCAGGTGATGCAGGTCCCCTGCGGAGACCACTCGATCCGCTGCCTGGAAATGTTGGGCTCCGTCAGCAGAACGCCAGCTGACCCCACGCACCCGAGCCGTGTGCTGGCCCGGAAGATGCTTGCCCACTCCATGCTTGACCAGGCCCAGGCGGGACGCGGCAGAGACCGGATCGGTGACAATCTGGTCAACCTCCGCGTCCAGCCGGATGGTGACCCCGTGCTGGCGGGCAAGTCGCTCCACGGCTCCAATGATGGTGAAGAACCCACCGTCCGGGTACTGCACGGAATCCGCCAGGTCCATCCGGGACATCAGGTGATACATGGACGGAGTCTCGCGTGGGCGGGAGGCCAGGAAGACGGCCGGATACCCCAGGATCTGACGCAGCCGGGTGTCCGTGACCGTGCGGTGAGTCAGGTTGTGAAGGGAGCCCAACAGATGGCGTCCCAACCGCGGGATGTTGCGCATTACCTGTGGGTGCAGCAGCCGAGCGAATGCCTTGGGTGAGCCGAAGGACGTGTAGAGAAAGTGCCGTACGGCCAGCTGATAGGTCAGATCGGCGGAGGCCACGTAGTCACGGATTCGTTGACCGGCACCGGGTTCCACGCCCTCAAACACCCGCACGGTGTCTTCCAGATCGGAGCGGATATCCAGGGGCTCGGCATAGTCCTGGCCGAACACCCGATAGGCGGGGTCAAGCCGTTCCAAGTCCAATTCCTGCGCGGCTGAGGTACCCATGAGCCGGAAGAAGTGGTCAAAGACCTCCGGCATCAGATACCAGGAAGGCCCTGTGTCAAAGGTGAAACCGTCGCGCTGGTAGAGCCCCACCCGACCCCCGACCCGCCGGCCACGTTCCAACACCGTGACCCGGTGTCCGTCCTTGGCCAGAAGAGCCGCTGTTGCCAGTCCGGTGATCCCCGCTCCGATCACCACCACGTCGTGTGTCATGCCTGCAGTCTCCTTCCGGTGGCCCGGCCTCGGTTGGCGGAGGCCACAGCCTTGGTGGTCAACATCATCTTCCTGGCATCCGGGACCCGGATTCGAGTGGTCAGCAGCTGAGCGGCCGGTGTCTTGCGCAGCCGCACGGACAACTCGGCGAACAAGTCATGGGCAATCAGCACCGCAGTACGCCCATTGGCGGGGAGGTCATCGATCACAGCACGAGCAGCAGCCAGGTCGGCGTCGATCTCGTCCAGGAACTCGTGCTTGGTGGCTTCCGTCAAGGCCCTCGGATCGGCACCGGGCAGATACACGCGGCCCAGACTGTTGTAGTCCTCGGAGAGATCACGCAGGAAGTTGACCTTCTGGAAGGCTGCGCCTAGGCGCCGAGCCCCGGAGACCAAGGCAGCCTCCTGCTGACAGGAGACCGGGTGTTCTGCCAGGAACAGACGCAGGCACATCAACCCCACCACCTCAGCGGAGCCGTAGACGTAGTCTTCCAACGATTCCGTGGAATGGGTATCAACGCCCAGGTCCGCCCGCATGGAGGCAAAGAACGGGGTGATCAGATCCGCGGCGATTCCCCCGTAATCGGCAGCCAATCCAAAGGCGTGCACCACCAAGTTGGTGGAGAAGCCACGCTCCAATACCTCTAGGGTCTCGGCTTCCAGTCCATCCAGCAGCTCCCGTGCATCGTGCGCGCTCACTCCGGCCCCGGCGCTGGCTCCGTCCACAATTTCGTCGGCCACCCGCACCAAGGCGTAAACAGACCTCACATGCGTGCGCACACTGGGCCCCAGCACGCGACACGCCAGCCCGAACGACGTCGAATACCGATTGATCACGGCCGCTGCAGCAGCCTGCGCGGTGCGGTGGTAACGCAATGCAGTAGCACGATCTGCCGATGACGGCGTGACCGGACCTGACGGGGACGCGGGCCCAGGACCAGGCGGAGGCGGTGTCACGGGATCTGACGGTGACGAGTTCATCGGATCCTCTCCACGGCGTCTCGTGCGACGTCCCGCAACTGCTGCACCAGAGCGGGAGGCAGCTCAGCGCTTTCCGCCAGGGCAACAGCTTCACGAGCTGCTTGTGCCGCTTGTTCTTCCACCGCTTGTCGTGCACCGCAGTCCGTGAGCACCTGCCGCACTCGGTCTGCGTCCCTGGCCGTCAACTCCGTCTGCGCCAGGAGGGTGAGCACTTCTGCACCGCCATCCCGCGTCCTTGCCTCTGCGATCAGCAGCGTGTGTTTGCCCTCGCGCAGATCCCCGTCAGTGGACTTGCCGGTGTCCCGATCACTGCCGAAAACACCCAACAAGTCATCGGCCAGTTGGAAGGCCAGGCCCAGCTTGACTCCGATCTCACCCAGTACCTGGATGTGTTCTTGGGGCGCCCCGGCCAGAACGGCACCCGCCTGCAACGGTGCCTCGAACGAGTAGACGGAGGTCTTGAGCCGAGTGGCTTCAACGACGGCGGCCGGTGTGGGGTTGGCGGCAGGCAATGCGTGGTCGATGTCCATGAGCTCACCGGCAGCCGAGGCGAACACGGCGTGATCCACCAGTTCCAGGACCCGCCAGGCGTGCTCCGGTGACAGGCCGGCGGTGTGTACCAAGTGGTGTGCCCCGCTCAATGCCAGGTCTCCGGCAATGATCCCCACGCTGTGGCCGTAGTGGGCCGCCCGTTTGTGATCAATTCCCTGAGCCTCAGCACGCTGTTGGGCAGCAGCATGGAGCGTGGGTCCGTGGCGGCGGCTGATGTCCCGGTCAATGACGTCGTCGTGAATGATCAAGGCACTGTGCAGCAGCTCAAACGCAGCCCCCACCGTGGCGATCATGCGATCGGTGACTGAGCACTGCGCAGTGTCCCCATAGGCGTTGGCCGCCAGTGCCACCAACGCCGGACGAAACCTCTTGCCGCCGGTGCTCAAGCGTTCGATCTCGGTCCACAGTTGGGCGAACCCGGGCGAAATCTCAGCTGCGCGGCGCGTGGAATGCTCCAGGAACTTGGCCAGCACCTGATCCGCGCCGTTGTGCTGCAGACGTGCCAGGGCGGGATCCTTGAAGGACGGCGTTTTCCCGGCCTGGGCAGCAGGCTGCGGGCGATCTGGGGAGGTCACTGTCCTATTTCATCACACTGCTTCGAGATTCGAAATAAACACGTCATGCGGTGTCAGGGGGTGGCGGCGTGACGTCTTGTGCTCGCCGGACGGCCTCGGTGAGTTGAGGCATACGACGACGCAGCACGGAAATTTCCGCCTCTGACCACGTGGCCAACTCTGCCCCCAGTTCCTGCTCCAGGGCGGAGAACATGGCCTTGCCTGTGGCCGCCGCCGTGGGGGTGGCTTTCAGCACCACTTCTCGGCGATCCCGGGCATCCTGCTGGCGAACCAGATGGCCCCTCTTGACCAGACGGTCTATCACCGCGGTGGCAGCAGATGCCGAGATCACCAGGCGCCGGGCGATGTCTCCCGCTCGTAGTAAAGAACCATGACGTTGACCTGCCATGACCTCGGACAACGCGTGGACATCGGAGTGACCGAGCCCGTAGGCACGCCGCACGCTGTCTGCATAGCGTGATGACTCAGTGGTGAAGTCCTGCAGGGAGAGCATGAGTTCACGGTGCAGACCGGATGGAAGCTGCTCACCACCGGCAGGCGGCGTCACGTGGTGCTCATGCGAGGGATTCATGCCCTGATCATAAATGGACACCGGGCCTTGCACGCCGGTGATGGTTCAATGGCTCCCATGAACGTGAATCTCTCCCGCCTGGTGCGAGTGGCCTTCTCCGCCTACCGGCAGATCAAGCGCCAACAGGACCGGGCGTCGTCGTCCCAGAACCGTGGCGGCGGGCAGACTCCGGCCACCTCCACGATGGCCTCCAACGGCCCGGCGCGCACCAGCCACTCCGGTGGGCAGCTCTCCCAGCCGTACCCGGGTGACTACCGAGGTCCTGTGCGCTCTGAATACGATCCCCACCCGGATGGCAAGGCCGATCCCGGTGAGATCGTGTGGACCTGGGTGCCGTATCAGGAGGACCACTCGCGCGGAAAGGACCGTCCCGTCCTGATTGTGGGGCGCAACGGGCAGTACCTGTTGGCGTTGATGCTGACCTCCAAGGACCACAACAACAACCGCACCCGGGATGATGACTACGTGGACATCGGCACGGGTGACTGGGACCGGCAGGGGCGCCCGTCAGAGGTGCGCGTTGATCGCATCATCCAGGTGCTGGAAGCAGACATCCGGCGCGACGGCGCGGTGCTGGGGCGTGACCGATTCAACACCGTGATCCACGGACTCCAGTCACGTTGACCCCACGGGAGGGGCTGATTCTGCTAGAGTTCTTCGCTGTGTGTCCGCGCTGATCGCCGGGCACTGCGGACAGGACGCCAAGCGAGCATCCCCACTCTCACGTCTCAGTCGGTGACACCGTCCGTTTGCCCTCACTGACCGATCACCGCTCACTCAAAGGAGTTATCTGTGGCAAACATCAAGTCCCAGAAGAAGCGCATTCTGACCAACGAGAAGGCTCGTCTGCGCAACAACGCATACAAGTCCGAGCTGAAGACCTACGTGCGTCGCTTGGACACCGCCATTGAGGCCGGCGACAAGGACGCTGCCGCCACCGCACTGCGCGAGGTTTCCCGCAAGTACGACAAGGCCGTCTCCAAGGGTGTTCTGCACAAGAACAACGCCGCCAACAAGAAGTCCGGCCTGGCAGCCCGCGTCAACGGCATGGCCTGAGGCTCACTGCGTTTCTGGGTTTCACCACCCGTAGCGTGTGGCGAAAGCCCCGCACCGTGATCACGGTGCGGGGCTTTCCCCGTGTTCAGGGCCAATCGCTCACACTGCGTGCCTGCCGGAGAGTGCAATGGTGGTGATGGCTCGTTCCACGGCGTAGGCGGCGTCCCTTGCCTCCCCTTTGACTTGCGCATCAGCATCCGCCAGGGCGCGCAGCGCCGCCACCAGATCTGACTGTTCGAATCTGCGAGTCTCTTGTTGGGCGCGTTCCACCTGCCACGGGGCTGCACCCACCTTGCCGGCCAACTGTTGAGCTGATCCACGTACACCGTGAACAGCCGCCACCAGGCGCACCTTGGAGGCCAGCGCGGCCACCATGGGAACAGGATCCGTACCGGTGTCCAATGCCTGACGCCACAGTTTCAGCGCCACCTCTGACCGCCCGGCCAGGGCTGCATCCGCCACCTTGAAGGCCGTGGCCTCCACCCGTCCGCCGTAATAGGTCTCCACCTCGTCATAGGTCACATGCTCCGGTCCGTCGGAGAGCAACTGCGCACAGGCTGAGGCCAGTTCAGAGGTGGATGATCCCACCGCTTCTGTCAGTGCGCGAGCGGCGTCGGGATCAATGGTGCGTCCGTGTACCCGGAACTCGTGGCGGACAAAGTCCACTTTGTCGCGGTCGTTCTTCAGCGGCGCGCACTCAACCACCACTGCCGTGGCCTTCAGGGCATCCAGCAGCTTCTTCCCGCGCATACCACCACTGTGCGCCATCACGACGACGACCTCCGGGTCCGGTGCCTGCGCATAGGCCAACGCATCTGCGAGGAGGTCATCGTTCATCTGCGCCAGGTCCTCGATCAGGATGACTTTTGCATCGTCAAAGAGGGAGGGGCTGGCCAACACGGAGAGTTGACCCGGGCCGTAGGTGGAGGCATCCACTCGGGTGAACTCGACTCCCCCGTTGGTTTCCTTCACGGCCGCGCGCACACGGTCCACTGCGCGTGCCGCCAGGTAGTCCTCCTTGCCGGTCAGCAAGATCAACGGAGCGGGTTCGATCTCCCGCCAGCTGGGTCCGGTGGCTGCCTGCTGGGCTCGTTTACGGGGTGGCATGGATCAAGAATCCCACATGCCACGGACACCACAACGCACGGTGCACTGAGTCAGGCGGGTCATGGGAGGGGCCTGACATCCAGGGTGGTGCCGTCCGGATTGATGTAGAGCCCCACGGTGCCCATGTCGTCGGTTCGCGCCATCACGGCCCCGATTCCTGCCACATGGGTGGTGATGTCGGGGTGCGGGTGACCGTAGTCGTTGTTCTCCCCCACGGAGATCAGAGCCAAGCTGGGAGTGGTGGCATCCACGATCCTGGTGCCGCCGTTGCGAGCTCCGTGGTGCGAAACCTTCAAGACGTCCACATCCAACGGACCACCCGCCTGGTGTCCGTGGTCACGGATCAACCGTGTGGCGCCGTCCTCCTCCATGTCACCTGCGGCAAACACCGCAACGCCTGGTTGATCCTGATCCCCCTGGATGGTGGCCCGAATGGCCAGGGAGGCGTTGTTCTCCCCCGAGGAATCCACGGACGGTGCCGGGTCTCCAGATGGACCCAGGACCTGCAACCGCAATCCGTTGTGCTCCCACACCTGACCCACGGCAGGTTGTTGGACGGCCACGGACCACCCGGTGATTTCTTGGGGCGGTCTGCCGGTGCCGGAGGACCACCACACCTGTTGGATGCCGACCATTTGGTCCAAACCAGCCGCTCCGGCCACGTGATCGGCATGGTCGTGGGTCAGAACCAGCAGGTCCAGCTGATCCACCTGAGCCGTGCGCAGACAGCGCCGTAACGCACCGGGGTCCGGTCCTGAGTCGATCAGCACCGTGGCCGTTTCCCCTCCGGAGGCGGAACGGAGCAACATGGCATCCCCCTGCCCAACGTCGCACATGACGGCCATCCAGTCGGTTGGCACCGCCGGTTTGATCAACCACCCGAGCACCAGGACGGCCACGGCACTCAGTGTGATGCTCCAGGAGATCCACCTCCACCGGCGTCGGGTACGGGTCAGTGCTCTCCATTGCTGCTCGGAGACGGGCGGGCCCGGGTGCGACGGGTCAACCCGGCCCGACACGTGCCTGCGGGAGATGGCGGCGTCCCACCGATGGACCAGAACGATCAACACCAGGCACATGCAGGCCATGACCACAGGGCCCAGGGGCGGCTGCCACCACGGCACCACCGCACCGGGCAATCCGGCAAAGAATCTGGCAGTGACCGCCACGAATCCAGCCGGCAGGTCCCCCACCGTCAGCAATCCCTGCCCCACGGAGTGCCCCAGTGCCCACGGTTGGCCGAAGGCCAGCAGCGCCAACAATCCCAGCACGGTGACCACCGGCACCACCGGGGCCACCACCGCATTGGCCACCACGGAGAACACCGGAACCGCAGGCGTCAGAAGGGTGAGCACGGCAGCACACCACAATTGGGCCACCACGGGAATGGCAATGGCCGTGGCCACCACCGCCGGAAAGTGCTGGGTCAAGATCCTGATCAGCGGACGCCCGGTCACAATGATTCCGGCCGTGGCGCACACGGACAGAGCAAAACCGAAGTCCCGTCCCCAGGCCGGATCCACCACGAGCAGCCCGCACACCGCCACACTCAGCGCGGCCAGGGACGTACCACCACGTCCGGCCAGGATTCCCACCGCAGCCACGGTGCCCATGACCGCTGCCCGCACCACGGAGGCATCGGGACCCACCAGCAGCACAAAGGAGCCCAGGGCCGCCAGCCCGGCCACAATGCACGTACGACGCCGCGCCCCGAATCCCAGCACAAGGTGACCCGCCAGAACCATGACCAGAGCGCAGTTCGATCCGGAGACGGCCGTGAGATGGGTCAGTCCGGTGTCTTTCATGGCCTGCTCGAGCTCGGGATCAAAGGCTGCCCGATCCCCGTAGGTCATGCCCGGCAGAAGGCTCACGGCCTCCGGGCCCAGTGTGGTGGCTCCAGCCAGGAACCGACGTTTGGACTGGTCCAACCAGCCGATGAACGCACCACGCTCCACCGTGCCCACCGTCTTCGGGGCGCCGGAAGTTCGCAGCTGAAGGTCACGGGCGGCCGAGGGCGGGACCGTGACCACAGCCTCCACCATGTCCCCGGACCGCACGGATCGCCACCGGGAATCCCCCGCGAAGACCGTTGCCCCCTGACCGTTCTCCAGTTGCACCGCAATCACGACGCCGCCGCTTGCCTCCCCGGAATCCTGTCCCCAGGTGCGTGAGCTCGAGTCATCGCTACCAGAGCTGCCCCCTGTGGAAGCTGCCGACCACGCCAACGGGCGGTCCACCACCTGCATTCGCACGCGGTGGACACCATTTGTTCCAGTGCCCTGCGCCGGGGAGCTCTCCTGACCGGCCCCCGACGACTGGGATTCCTTGAGATCGGACAGGGCTCGGTCCACCCCCACCTCTTGCTGGAGTGCTGTGGCCGTCACGGCCCCTGAGACCATCAGGCACAGCAGAGCCCCGGCGGCCACCATGCGCCACCGGACAGTAATCGCCTGCATCCGACCAGATAAACGATGCAGTCCCCCTGATGCGTCGGGTAACACCAGTTTGCCTGGCTTGCCCCCACTGGCAATCCAGGCCAGTCCCAGTGCCGAAAGACCCCCTGCCGACCCCATGCCGAGGACAAAACCCACCACAGTCAACCAGCCGGAGGAAACATCCACCCACGAGTTCTGACCCGTGAGCACCAGGGCTGTGCCCCACGCCGTCGCGGCGGCCGGGACCAGCCGCACGTCCACCGTGGGGCGCGGCGCCGCCAGGTGATGCTCCGCCGAGTTCACACGGTCACCAACGGGGTCAGGGCTGAGAGCATAGCCGGTCCTATCCCGGTGACGTCATCCAGTTCCTCCACGCTGCGGAACCCTCCCACCTGGTCCCGGTGCTCAATGATCCGTTGCGCCATGACCGGCCCCACCCGCGGCAGGGTTTCCAGCTCTGCAGCAGTGGCGGTGTTCAGATTCACCAGCGCACCACTGGATCCCGCTGCAGTTGAGGCGCTGGAGGACGATGCCGGCTCAGGTGCCGCTGAGGGGCCAACCTCCACCGGGTTGTTCGCCAGCTGGCGGTCACCCTCGGCATCCGGGATGGAGATCTGCACACCGTCTGTGGCCGGTGCTGCCAGGTTCACATGAGTGACCACTGCTTGACTGGTCAGTCCACCGGCCGCCTCCACGGCATCTTGGACACGGCCGCCGGCCGGGATTTCCACCACACCGGGGCTGCGAACCTCCCCCACCACATGAACCAAAACTGTCCCTGTGCCGGCATCGGTGGGCCCGCCAGCACTTTCCGTGGCACCAGAGGAGGCCGCAGGCGAGAGGCTGCCCGCAGGCTCAGTCCCGATGGCCGCAGAGACCTCCACGGCTTCAGAGTCGTCGTGATCCGGCCACATCAGGCTCAACCCCACGGCCAGAAGTGCCACCGATGCCACGAGGACCGCCGCCCACGGGACTTTCCACCGCACCGGCGGGGTCCATGCCGTGGTCTTCTGATCTGCCGCCACCGGCTCGGGGTCCTCCTGGCCCTCCTGCTGATCCTGGTCCGCGGCGTCGTTGGCCAACAGGCCTCGGAGTCGCTCCACCGGGGCCTCAGGATCCAATCGACGGCGACCTCGGTGGTTCACAGGGCTCATGGACCCACCACATCACCGCTGGCTTGCCTCCACCACTAGCACCGTCGAACTGTGGAGGGTCAGCCCAGTGACCGGGACCAGAAAGGAGGGTGTGGAGGATTCACGCCCGGGGACCCGGAGGTCCGCCGACCCATCAGGGCTGTAGGTTCGGATGACGGATCACGGCCGCCCGAACTCCAATGCCCACGTGTGCGGCCAGCACGGGCGGGATTTCCACCACCTCCGCCACGGCATCCGGTGCGTACTGTTCCGTCACATCGCCGACCAAGTCATGGGCACCATCCGGATCCGCCAGATGGTGCACCACCAGATCCGGCTCGGGGGAACCAACCGCGGACCCGCTGCCCATTGAGATCGCAGCTTCCAGTGCAGAACCCACCAGGGCCCGGAACCGGGCCTTGGCCTTCACGGCCGTTCGCGGTGTTTCGGCCACCACAAGGCGTCCGCCCTGCACCGTCAACAGCGGTTTGATCTGCAGCATGGATCCCACCCGCGCCACGGACGGCGCCAACCGCCCGCCGCGTTTGAGCTGTTCCAGGGACGGGACGTACAAGAACACCTGGTGTTGAGCAGCGGTGCGCGCCGTCTGCACCACCTGTGCCATGTCCGCCCCATGGGCTGCAGCGTTCCAGGCCGCCTGCACCCCTAAGCCCTGGGCCATGGCCACCGTTCGGGTGTCCACCACCGTCACGGGGATGGTGATGCCCCGCCGTGCAATCCGGGCAGATGAGACGGTTCCGGAGAGTTCCGCGGACAAGTGCACGGATACAATGGCCTCATACCCCTGTTCCTGCAACTGCAGATACACCCGGCGGAACTGCCCAGGCGAGGGCCGCGACGTCGTGACCTTTCGGCCCTCCGCCAGCGCCACCAGAAGGGATCGCGCCAGGTCCGGTTCCTCGGAGGCCTGCGACGGCGCGAAAATCTGGTGGTCCACCATGACCGGCATGCCCACCACCTGCAACCCTGCCCGCGCACCGTCCGCACCACCCCGCCCCAGCCACGGGGCTGGGAGGGCGGCGGCATCATCAGTGACCACGGCGATCTTGGGCATGGGCTTCACCAGTGGTGTCAGATCAGATCACGATGTTGACCAGCTTGGGTGCCCGGACGATCACCTTGCGCACGGGGGCGTCCCCGATCAGGTCCTTGATGACCTGGGAAGCCAGAGCGCGTTCCTGCAACTCTGCCTCGGAAATCTCCACGGGCACCTCCAGGCGGTCCTTGACCTTGCCCTTGATCTGCACCACGGCGGTGATGGTGTCATCCACCAGCAGCGATTCGTCCACGGTGGGCCAGCCGGCCCGCAGCACGGCGTCGTTGTGACCCAGGGTGTGCCACATGTCTTCGGCTGTATACGGGGCCACCAGGGAGAGCAGGATGGCCACCGCCTCCACACCCTCCCGCACGGCCGAATCCGCTGCACCGGCACCGGAGTCAATGGCCTTGCGCAGCGCGTTGACCAACTCCATGGTCTTGGCGATCACCACATTGAACTTGTGGTTCTCCAACGACGACGCCGCGTCCGCCACCGCCCGGTGAGTCGCCCGCCGCACATCCACCGCACCCGTGGCGGCATCTGCGCCCGGGCTCGAGGTGACGTCCTGCGCCAGGCGCCATGCGCGGGCCAGGAACTTCTGGGCTCCGCCCGGGGAGACATCGGCCCAGTCGACGTCGTCCTCCGGCGGGGAGGCAAAGACCATGGTGAGGCGCACGGCGTCCACGCCGAATTCGTCCAGCTGTTCGCCCAGGTCCACACCGTTGCCCAGCGATTTGGACATGGCTC
>NZ_JROX01000078.1:0-4352 GCF_000800955.1 Kocuria sp. ZOR0020 | reverse complement strand
GCCGCCCGGATGGCGTCCCGGGCGGAATCAGGGATGTTGTTGCGGTAGTCCACGAGCGTGCCGTCCACGTCCAGGAAGACGACCTTGCGCTTGTCCATGGGGTTCCTCTCACGGTGATTCTGGGCACCGAGATGGCTCTTTGATCGCCCCTGAGGCATCCATGGGCGATCAAACGGCCTACTCGGCGGATGGGGGCGGGCAGGTGTGGTGGTTGGGGAACGGCTGGGTGGGTGAAGATGTCTCACATGATGCAGAACACAGCCCACGGGCCAACCAACTCCTATTTTGAGCGTATCGGCCCTGCCTCTTTCGCCGCCACCAAACATGTGGGTGGGGGATGGGATCCGGAGGAGCAGCACATCGCTCCCGCACTCGGTCTGCTGGCGCACTGCATGGAGGTTGATCGCCGGGCGCGCGGGGTCAATGGCCTGCAGCTCACGCGGGTTTCCTACGACATCCTGGGCACCTTTGCCATTGGCCAGGTGGGCGTGGTCGTCACCGTGCTGCGTCCCGGGAGAACCATTGAACTGGTGGAGGCGCGGTTGTCACATGACGGGCGCGACGTCGTGATTGCACGCGGATGGTTCATGCAGACCTACAACACCACCGCCATCCAAGGGGTGGGATTGAATCCAGTGGGCGGACCTGGCGACCACCAGCCGTGGAATGGTTCCCAGGTGTGGCCCGGTGGGTTCATTGCCTCTCTGACGGCACGTCGTACGGAGGTGGAACGCGGGCGCGCCATGGCGTGGCTGCGCACGGACACACCCCTGGTTCGGGATGAGCCGGTCTCACCCACCGCGACTTTCCTGGGCCTGGTGGACGTGATGAACGGTGTGGCGGCCAGGGCGGAGAACACCACCGTGGCCTTCCCCAACCTGGATCTGACGGCCCACTTCTTCCGCGAGCCGCGGTTGCCCTGGGTGGGTCTGCACACCTCGGTCTCCTTTGGCCCAACCGGGGTCGGGCTCACCACTGCCACCATTCACGACGACGACGGCCCCGTGGGTGTGGTGGCACAAACCCTGACCGTTCGACCCATGTGACGTCCTGGAAACCAGAGCTCAGAGCTGGCGCCGCGGCGTGATGTGCACCTGACAAGCTGTCTGGGTGGCAAACGGGTGCAGGTGAACCTGGGCGGGTGTGCCCTCACGTTCCATGACGCCTGCGATCAGTCCCTCGTGGATCCGGCAGATGAATTCGGGGTTCTGTTGGGCCAGTTCCAGCATGGGGCAAGCCTTGAGAGTCACGGTGTGCCCGGATTCCACCGCTTGAAGATCGGGTTCGAAACCCAGGGAATCCATCACGTCCACCACGCGCGTCACCGCCTGGGTGGGGGCATCCGCTGCCGGTGTGCTGCGCGAGATGGGGGTGGCGTCGCCGTCGTTGGTCGGTGAGTGGGGTGAATCCTCCAGTGCGTCCCCCCAAATCCGGCCCACGCGATGTGCATCCTCGGGACCGTGGCCGGAGGTGAGCATGAAGGCCGTGAGGGCCCCCACCAGGGCGCCGTTGCCTGCTGCTGTGTGCTGGCTGAGGGCGGCGTGGCCCTTGCTGGTCACGTGATAGATCCGCGGTGGGCGGCCGCGATGACCGTCGCGGATTTCTCCGGCAGACAGCAGCTGCGCACTGACCAGGGCCTCCAGATGGGGGCGAACGGCGTTGGGGTGCCCGCCCAGGGTCTTGGCGATGTCGGCATGGCGGATGTCCCGGCCACCCAGTGCCGCGACCGTTCGTAGAACCTTGTATTGGGCAGGGGTGGTGTTGGCTGGGTGGGGAGTGGGGCGCGGGCCGAAATCCTGCATGGAAGTACCGTACCTGAATTAATACATCTCTACGTGTATTAATGTGGTGGGGTGCCGCCAGTACGCCCTTTCACCGACTCTCCACCAGGCCCCACCGCACTGCGACGAATCCGCGTGGCGCTGTTGATCCTGGGTGGGATTTCTCTGACGACTGGGCTCAACGGTGCCGTGCTCCGGCTGGGGCTGTGGGCCCCGGTGGTCTCAGACCGGTTGGCAGATCTGCACGGTCCGTTGATGGTTCTGGGATTCTTGGGAACGGTCATCTCGCTCGAGCGTGCCCAGGCCATCCGCCGTCCTCTGGCGCTGCTGGCGCCGGGGTTGCTGGGAACAGGGTCATTGATGCTGGTCCTGGGGGCACCCAGCGCACTGGGGAAATTGCTGGTGATTGAAGGTGCCGCCGCCTTTGTCCTGGTGATGCTGGGGCTGTGGCGGCGCACCCGAGCTGATCTGGTGGCGGCCCAGACGTTGGGAGCCTTCCTGCTGCTGATCGGATCCGTTCTGTGGTGGTTGCTGAACGTGCCCGATCTCATCCCGGTTCTGGTGGTTTTCCTGGTGGTCACCATTGCCTCCGAACGCGCCGAACTGGCGCAAATCTCCATGGGTGGCCGTGCCGTACCCACCCTGGTGACCTTGACCTTCGCCCTGTGCGTGAGCGCTGTGGCCGCCGTGCTGTGGCCGGAGCCGGGTCTGCGGGTGCTCGGTGCGCTGTGTGTGCTGACCGCGGCGTGGCTGTTCCGCGACGACGTCGGGCGGCGCATGATCCGTACGGAGGGCTTCCGCCGGTTCAACGCCGTGGCGCTGCTGGCCAGCAATGTCTGGTTGGCTGCCGCAGGGTTGACTTGGGTGATCGCGGGAGCGCCCCAGAGCACCTACTCCTATGACCTGGTGGTCCACGGGGTGTTCTTGGGGTTTGGGTTTTCCATGATCATGGCCCACGCACCCACCATCTTCCCCGCCGTTCTGGGCCGCGCGCTGCCCTACCGTCCCGTCATGTGGGTCCCTTTGGCGTTGCTGCACCTGGGAATGACCTACCGGGCCATGGGGGACGTCCTGGGAAGCCAGCACTTGTGGCAAGCCGGCGGGGTGGTGACCGTGGTGGCCGTGATGACGTTCCTGATCACGGCCGGGCTCAGCGTGGTCACGGCCAACCGTGGCGCAGACTCCACAGCGCATCCCGCGCAATCTTCATCGGAAAGGACTGAATCATGAGGCGGCGGCGCGGATGGCGCGATTTCGCGGTGGTGGTCTGGGCGGCCATGGCCGTCACGGTCTCCCTGGCCCATGTGTGGATCCCCTCTGCCGCGTGGTTGCTGATCCACCTGGTGGGTCTGGGCATCATCACGCACTCGATCATGGTGTGGAGCGCCTACTTCACCACCTCCTTGCTCAAGACCCGGGCCGACGAACGCGCCGTGACCCGGCAGAATCGTCGACTCGGGCTGTTGGCGCTGGGTTCCCTGGCCGTGTTCGTGGGGGTGCCCACGGTGCAGTGGTGGCTGGTGGCGGTGGGTGTTGCGGTGGTGTCCACGATGGTGGTGTGGCACGCCGGTGAACTCGTCCGCGATCTGCGCCGCGCCCTGCCCATGCGGTTCCGGATCGTGGTGCGCTACTACATCGCCTCGGCCGCGTGCATGCCGATCGGGGCGGGGCTCGGTGCCGCCCTGGCGTGGGGCCTGGGGGACACCTGGCACACCCGCCTGCTGATCGCCCACACCATGACCATGCTGTTGGGCTGGGTGGGGCTGACCGTGGTGGGCACCCTGGTCACCTTCTGGCCCACCGTCCTGAGGACGCGCATGGACCAGCGTTCCGAACGCCTGGCCACCCAGGCCCTGCCCGTCCTGCTGGTGGCCCTGACGGTCACCGTGGCCGGGGCGCTGCTGGGGTGGCGGCCGGTGTCCGTGGCCGGTCTGGTGATCTACGCGTTGGGGCTTGTGTGGTGGGGCCGCAGCCTGGTGGGACCCGCCCGGCAGCGTCCGCCCCGGGAGTTCGCCTCGGCCTCCATTGCCGCCGCCATGGTGTGGTTCACCGTGGCCGGTCTGGCCACGGGCTGGGCGGTGCTGCGCCTTGACGACGTCAGCCTGGCGGAGGCCTATCCTCGGCTCGGGGCGATCTGGGCGGTGGGTTTCCTGCTGCAACTGGTCACCGGGGCTATGACCTACTTGCTGCCCTCCGTCCTGGGCGGTGGGCCGCGGGTGCTCAAAGCCGGCTCCGCGTGGCTGGAACGGTGGGCGGCGGCCCGTCTGACGGTGATCAACCTGGGGTTGGCCGTGTGGCTGCTGCCGGTGCCGTCCTGGGTCAAGGTGGCCACCTCCGTCGTCGTCCTGGCGGGTCTGGCCGCCTTCCTGCCCCTGATGGTGCTGGGGGTCAAGGCCGCTGTCACGGAGCGCAAGGCCATGGCCAAGGAAGCCGCCGACGGCAAGCGCCCCCACGTGATGGCCGAGCGTCCCGGTGGCCGTGAGGCCGCCGCCCAGGCCAGAGCCGGTGTGGCTGCCCGTCCCAAGACCCTGACGGGATCCGGTGTGATGGCGGGGGCCGCAGCCATTCTGC
>NZ_JROX01000077.1:0-3884 GCF_000800955.1 Kocuria sp. ZOR0020 | reverse complement strand
CCCCTCAGCGGGCGATCAAACGGCCTACTCGGCGGGGAAGGTATCCAATGTGATCCTCCTCAAACACGCAATCCCGTGCAACCGCAACCACCCGCTTCTCCCGGGCGAATACGCTCACGCGACAAGCAATGATTCCGACCGGGGGAAAGTGTGGAAGAAGACCTCAGGGCACTGGCGCGGCAAGCCGTGGAAGCATCGACCGCTGCAAGCGACCCCGACTACCCCCTGTTCCACGTGGCCCCTCCGGTGGGCCGGCTCAACGACCCCAACGGGCTGGTGGTCCACCGGGGCGTCTACCACGCGTTCTACCAGTTCAGCCCGTTCCACCCGGACCGCAAACTGGTCTACTGGGGCCACAGCACCTCCACGGATCTGACCACGTGGGAGCACCGGGAGGCGGCGATCATCCCGGACTCCTGGTACGACCGCAACGGCGCCTATTCGGGCAACGCCGTCGTGGACCGGGGCACCGTCCACCTCAACTACACGGGCAACGTCCGCCCCTCCGAAGAGGAGCGGGACACCCACCAGTGCGTGGTGACCTCCACGGATCTGGTGACCTTCACCAAGTCACCCCGCAATCCGCTGATCCCCGAACCCCCTCACGGCCACACCCGCCACGTCCGTGACCCCCAGGTCTGGCGCGACGACGACGGCTCCTTCCGCATGTGCCTGGGCGCCCAGCGCCAGGACCTGACCGGCTGCGCCCTGCTGTACCGCTCACCGGATCTCACGACCTGGGAGTTCGAGGGTGAGCTGAGCTTCCCCGAGACCCCCGAGCTGAACCAGGATTTCGGCTACATGTGGGAATGCCCCGCCATCGTGCGGGTCCCGGATGCGGACGCAGACAAGATCCACGACGTTCTCCTGTTCTGCCCGCAGGGCATCTCCCCCAGCCGTGAGGGGTTCAAGAACATCTTCCCCACCTGCTACGTGGTGGGTGAGCTGCACGGCAACCAGCTGCGCAACACGGGGGACTTCCACGAGCTGGACCGGGGCTTCGAGTTCTACGCCCCCCAGGTCTTTGCCCGCGAACCCGGTGAATCCGGACCCACCCTGATGACCGCCTGGGTGGGCAACGCCTCCGAGGACCACCAGCCGTCCATGGAGCACGGGTGGGTCCACACCCTCAGCGTGATCCGCGAGCTGACGGTCAAGGACGGCAGGCTGATCCAGACACCGCACCTGGACACCTCCCGTGCGCACACGGTCACCACCGGCCTGCCGGGTCAGATCGGCCCCACCAAGGTGGAGTTGGAGCCCCTGAACGGCCGGCGCAGCTTCCGCGCGGTGTTCACGGTTGAAGCCGATCAGACCGCCGACTGGGGGCTGCGCCTTGGAACGGAGACCTCACACGTGGACTTCCTGTTCAGCGGCGGGCAGCTGACCGTGGACCGTTCCACCACCCGGTACCCGCACGGCAACCAGCGCACCGTCACGCTGCCTCAGACCTCCACCATGACGGTGGAACTCATCCACGACCGCTCGGTCACCGAACTCTTCCTGGCCAACGGCGCCCTGTCCTTCACCCTGCGCAGCTACCTGGAGGAAGCTCCTTTCGGCGTGCAGATGTGGGCCGCGGAACCCTTGCCCGTTCAGTTTCACGACGTCGCACGATTCACCCCCTCAGCACCACAACCCATCCAGTCATCGCGGATTCAGTGATCCCGGCGGGGCAGCGAGTCCCACGCCAACACTGACCGCGATTCATCACACAAAGGGAGACCCATACCCATGGATCACTCACAAGTGGCCACCAGAGTGCTGGCCGCCGTCGGAGGGCCGGAGAACATCAACGCAGCGGCCCACTGCGCCACCCGACTGCGGTTGGTCCTGGCCGACCAGGACAAAGTTGACCAGAAGGCCCTGGACGACGACGCCGACGTCAAAGGCACCTTCTTGGCCGGCGGCATGTACCAGATCATCATCGGCCCCGGCGACGTGGACATCGTCTACGGGGAGATGGTCTCCAAGGGCGGCGTCCGCGAGGTCAGCAAGGACGAGGCCAAACAGGTGGCCGCGGAGAAGGAAAACCCGGTCATCCGCCTGATCAAGACCATTGCGGACATCTTTGTCCCCATCCTGCCCGCGTTGATCGCCGGTGGTCTGATGATGGCCATCAACAACGTGCTGACCGCACCGGAACTGTTCGGTGAGCAGTCCGTGGTGGAGATGTTCCCGGCCATCGCCGACTACGCCGAGCTCATCAACATGATCTCCGCGGCGGCATTCGCCTTCCTGCCCGTTCTGATCGCCTTCTCCGCGGTCAAGCGCTTTGGCGGCAACGTCTACCTGGGTGCCGCCATGGGTGCGGCCATGGTCAGCCCCAGCCTGGTCAACGCCTACGACTACGGCGCCATGATCGAAGCCGGTGAGGCCATCCCGGCCTGGCACCTCTTCGGTCTGACCGTGGAGCAGGTGGGCTACCAGGCCCAGGTGATCCCGGTGCTGTTCGTCTCCTGGCTGCTGGTGTTCATCGAGAAGCGCTTCCACAAGATCTTCAAGGGCACCGCGGACTTCCTGCTGACCCCGCTGTTCACCATGCTGATCACGGGCTTCCTGGCCTTCATCATCGTGGGCCCCCTGACCCGCGTGCTGTCCAACGGCATCACCGACGGACTGTCCTGGCTCTACGAATCGGCCAACCCGTTCGGCGGTCTGGTCTTCGGTCTGCTGTACTCCCCGATCGTGGTCACCGGCCTGCACCAGTCCTTCCCGGCCGTGGAACTGCCGCTGATCAACGAGGGCGGCTCCTTCATCTTCCCGATCGCCACCATGGCCAACGTGGCCCAGGGTGCCGTGTGTCTGGCGGTGTTCCTGCGCGCCCGGGACGCCAAACTCAAGGGCATCTCCGGTGCGTCGTCGGCCTCCGCGCTGTTCGGCATCACGGAGCCCGCGATCTTCGGTGTGAACCTGCGCCTGCGTTGGCCGTTCTTCCTGGGCCTTGCCGCCGCGGGCATCGGCGCCACCCTGGTGGCCATCTTCGACGTCCGCGCCATGGCGTTGGGGGCCGCTGGCCTGGTGGGCTTCGTGTCCATCCGCCCCACGGACATCCCCATGTACCTGGTGATCATGGCCATCACCTTCGCCATCGCCTTCACGGCGGCGTTGGTCTACGGTTCCACGCGCGGGCGCGCTTCCATTGCCGGAACCACCGGTGAGGACAACTTGGAGGACCAGGAAGCCGCCGCCGAGGCCGCCGCCCTGCACGCCGAGGAGCACCACGCCCCCGCGGCCACCCACGTGGAGATCCCCGAGGAGGCAGCCTTCGACTACGTGGTGGCAGCCCCCGTCGACGGGGAGGCGATCACCCTGGACCAGGTCAAGGACGAGACCTTTGCCTCCGGCATGCTCGGCCCCGGCGGAGCGATCGTGCCCAGCAACGGCCCCGTGGTCTCCCCCGTGGATGGCAAGGTGGTGGTGGCCTTCCCCACCGCCCACGCCTACGCACTGCGGTCGGAAAGCGGTGTTGACGTGCTGATCCACATCGGCATGGACACCGTGAAGCTGCAGGGCGAGCACTTCACGCCCAAGGTGGTCAAGGGCCAGACGGTTCGCCGCGGCGACGTCCTGGCGGAAGTCGACTGGAAGGCGGTTGCAGCCGCCGGCTACGACCTCACCACGCCCGTCGTCGTGAGCAACGCCAAGAAGCTGGCCGGTGTGGAGACCACCTTCACCCCGGGCCAGATCACGGCCGGTGCGCACTTCCTGGAGGCCACCGCCAAGTCGGAAGAGGTCACGGCCTGACCCACTGGGCCGCCGTCGTCGCGACCCTTCCCCCCTCCTGACGCCGAGTAGGCCGTTTGATCGCCCCTGACTGGGGCGGTTTCAGGGGGTAAGTGCAACACCGGATTGATTGGTGGTGTTGTTCATGGGTGCTGCTG
>NZ_JROX01000076.1:0-17949 GCF_000800955.1 Kocuria sp. ZOR0020 | reverse complement strand
GGACCCCCACCAGGTGGTGGGGCTCCAACCAGCTGCGGTCAATCCGTCCGCGCTCCACGTGGCTCTCAGTCACCCTGTGCTCCCCTCCACAGATCCACCAGCTCGTTACGGCGGGACATGTTCAGTTTGCGCAGGACCTGGAGCATGTGTCCTTCCACGGTGCGGCGAGAGAGCCCCACCTGTTCGGCAATGGACTGGTTGGTCAGACCCGCTGCTGCAAGATCAGCGATCTCACGCTCGCGTGAGGTCAGCACGGCGGCCATGCTCACCGCACGGGCATCCATCTCCCCGGTGCCCACCTCCACCACTTCGTCGTCGGGAAACGGCACCACCGGGCCCGTCCCGGAGGTGTGTCCACGAACTGCTATCAGGCGCTCCAGGTAACCGGCCAGACTCAGATCCCCCATGGCGGCAGCGCTGCGCAGAGCAGCCCGAAGATCGGTGATCTTCTGCCCGTCCAGGGCAACGGCCAACAGCCGCAGACTCTCCGCCCAAGCGCCCTGGCAGCGCTGAGCGGTGACTGTCAACTCACGCACCGCGAACTCGGATCCAGCCCGTGCCAGTGCTTGCAGGAACACCAGGGCCAGCCCGTGGCAACCGCGAACCATGGTGTCATCCGCCCAGCTGCGCCACCTCTGGACTCCGGCTGCCACGTCTCCCAACAGGAATTCAGTCAACCCGCGGAAGTACTCGCCGGTGGCACGGTAGAGATAAGACTCCTGGGCGTGATCGGTGTGATCCATCCGCAGCAGCTCCTTGGCATCAGTGTGCCGACCCACCCATGCGAAGGCCGCTGCGGTGAGGCTGACCACCAGGTGCGGCACGGGAAAGGCCACCGCGTCAGCCGTTGCCTTCAACGCGGCCTCCAGGTACCCCACCGACTTGTGCGGGCGGCCCGTGAGCAACAACAAGGCACCTTTGAGGACGTTGTGCTGCACCCAGGCAGGAGTGTCCGGCAATCCGCCGTCCTGGCCCTGGACCTGCTCCAACAGCTCAGACCACTGTCCGCCGAAAATGGCGGCGATCATGGCCGCATCCTCCGTGTGCTGCTGGGCCAGGCGTGCATTGCGCGCCGCCAGGTCCACACGGACTGCGTGCGTCAGGATGGCCTGCCCATCAGTGGGCCGGCCACACACTGCGTTGGCTTTTGCCGTCAGACCCACCATCAAAGCTCGAGTTGTGCGTTCCACGCTGCGGGCTGCGGAGGCGCGCGCCAGGGAATCCAACAGGGTTTTGTAGTCACCGCGGAAGTTTTCCAGAATCCACCGGGCGGACAGGGCCGCTTCCTCCAGTGCGGCGTTCTGCGCCAGCTCATGGGGTGAATGCTCCGCTGCGGCGGTGCTGCTCATCAGTGCCCGGTGATGCCCCTGTGCCATGGCCAGCAGGGTCTCGAACTCCCCGGTTGCTCGCCGTTGCTGCGTGCTCATGGCGGCCAGCACGTACAGGGCCTCGACTTCACGGATCTGGAGCGGGTGCTGGGGATCCGGCGTGGCATCCAGCAACGGCCTGGCCAGTTCGGTGGCGGCGTCAATCTGCCCCACGCCTGCCAGTGCCAAGGTGTGCAGCCCCCGCAACGGGGCAGCGTGGCCTGGATCCAGAGTTCGGATCAAGGCTTGCACCGTGTTGTAGTCGGCACTCACGGCAGCCGATTCCGCCAGATGCGTGATCCTCACCGGGTCCAGCGGCAGCCCCAGGGCATGGCGCCACAGTTCCAGGTCCGCACGAGCCCCCGCCACCACGCGTGCATCCGTGCTGTACCCGGCAACGACGTCGTAGAGCTCCCGGTCCCGCTGCTCGGAGATCAGTCCGGGGACCAATCCGGCGATCCAGGTGTTAGTCAGCACCACACCGCGGGAAGGGCCCCGGCCCTGCAGGCGCAGCACACCGGTGTCCATCAAGGCATCCAGGTTCTGGGCACCGAACAGGTCGATCAAGACGGAGGCGGGGAACTGACGCAGGCGGGAGAGCACTTGAACAATGCTCACCTGATCGGGATCCAGGCGGGTGGTGGACAGTGCCTGGCACAGCAGCTGTTCACCGTTGTGGACACCGGGATCCGGCAGGTTGTTGCCCACGTTGCTCTGGGCCAACATGTGCCCCAGAGCCGTCACGGCGTGCCCCACCACGCCCTGGGACCTGCGCAAGATGGGGACAGCTTCTGTGATTTCCGGTTCACGGCCCAGGGCTGCTCGCAGCAACTCGGTCACATCGGGCAAGGACAGATCCGGGATTCTGTGATCGGAGATCACGCCGTCTCGCCACAGCTGACTCATGGCACGGCCCGTCAAACGGATCGAGGTGGCCGCCAACAGCAAGGAAATCTCCTGATTACGCGTCAGCTGCGCCAACACATGGCGGTGGGACTCCTGAAGGAGGTGGACGTCATCCACCACCACCAACACCGGTGCGTCCTGAGCGTTGTGGTGCAGCCAGGTACGTGCCCGTTGGAAAGCGCGAACCACGGTGTGCTCAGCACCGTGGCCGTCAGGTGCCGCACGGGTGTCGGATCGCCCGGGTTCTGCGATTTCGGACGGGCCTGAGCTGCTTGCGAGCAGTCCCACGATCTCCTGTGGCAGGCCGGCAGCCGGATCAGCTGGTGATCGACCACCTGGCGGTGCGAGTGTCCACCACCGAATGATGTGTGCCGTGCCCTCCAACCGGGCGCACAGCTGATCCAGCAGCACGGTTTTGCCCACACCCTGTGAGCCCGTGAGCACCATGCTGGGCCCGTGGGTGTCCCACTCCCACGAGCTGGCCAGTGCTCGCAGAAAAGCCGCCCTGCTGGGCAGTTTGACGGTCAGGACGCCATCAGCGGGATTCATTCCCGCTCCACGCCGGCTTGCATCAGGGCAGCCTCCGTGGCCACCCAGGCCAGCGCTGCGCATTTGACCCGTGCCACGAACTTGGCCACGCCGGCAAAGGCCACACCATCGCCCAACAGTTCCTCGTCCGGCTCCGCGCTCCCCCGGGAACGCAGCATCTCCCGGAAACCGTCAATCTGGCGGCGCAGGGTGTGGACATCGGTCTGTGGAGCCATCTCCGCCAGGACGGATGCTGCCGCCATGGAGATGGAACAGCCGTCCCCCTGCCAGGTCAAAGACGTCACGGTGTCACCGTCCAACCCCACCCGAACCAGGATCTGGTCCCCGCAGGTGGGGTTGAACTCGTGATGGGTGCCGGCGGCCGATTCACCGGGCAGCAGGGTGGCATCGGCTCCGGCCAACCCCTCCCCGATTCTCCGCTTGGAATGATCCAGAATCACGTCCTGGTACATCTGGTCCAAAGCACTCATGGTGTGGGTGACTCCTCGTCAGTGGTCAAGTCGGAACAAGCGGGGGTAGAGCCGAGGCTGGTTCAGTCCTCCAGGCGGAAATACCGCCGCACCCCGGCCAGCTCGTTCAGGAAGCGGTCGACGTCATCGGTGGTGTTGTAGAGGTAGGTGCTGGCTCGGGTGGTGGCCGTGACCCCCAGGCGCCGGTGCAGGGGCTGGGCGCAGTGGTGACCCACGCGCACCGCCACACCGGCCACGTCAAGCAACTGACCGACGTCGTGGGCATGGACACCCTCCACCACCACGGAAGCCAGGCCCACCCGGTCCACTCCGGGTTGCGGACCGATCAGGCGGATCCCGGCAAGCTGCGCGACTCCGGCCGCCAGACGTTGACCCAGCTCGGACTCCCACGTGGCCACGTTCTCCATGCCCACAGCGTCCAGGAACCGCACCGCCTCCGCCAGGGCAACGGCCTGGGAGATGCGCTGGGTGCCGGCTTCAAATCGTGTGGGGGCGGGCAGGTATTCGCTGCGTTCCATGGTCACGGAGGTGATCATGGAACCGCCGGTCAGGAACGTGGGCAGGACATCCAACAGCTCGGCACGCCCGTACAGGGCACCAATACCAGTGGGACCCAGCATCTTGTGACCGGAGAACGCCGCAAAATCCACACCCAGCTCATGGAAATTCACCGGCAGGTGCGGCACCGATTGGCATGCGTCCAGCACTGTGAAGGCCCCGACCTTGCGGGCGGCATCCACCAGCGCGGCGACGTCGTTGACTGCACCGGTCACGTTGGAGACGTGGGTGAAGGACACCACGCGGGTTTGCTCGGTGATCACAGAATCCACGGCGGGCAGATCCAGGACACCGTGGTCGTCAACCGGGATCCAGCGCAGCTCGGCCCCGGTTCGGGCGCACAACTCCTGCCAGGGCACCAGATTGGCGTGGTGTTCGGATTCCGTCACCACAATCTGGTCTCCGGGCCCCAGACGGAACTGCTGGGAGGCCTCTCCCGCGCCGTTGCTACCCGCTGAGGCGTTGGAGAAGGCGTACGTGATCAGGTTGATCGCCTCGGTGGCGTTGGAGGTCCACACGATCTCCCGGGGACCCGCTCCCACAAAGTTCGCCACGGTCTCGCGTGCCTGCTCAAAAGCGTCAGTGGCCTCCACAGCCACCGTGTGTGCCCCGCGGTGAACGGCCGAATAGGAGGAGCGGAGGAAGTCGAACTCGGCATCCAGCACGGACTGCGGGCGTTGGGAGGTGGCACCGGAGTCCAGGTACACCAGCGGTTGGTCCATCACGGAGCGTTGCAGGAGGGGGAACTGTGCTGCCAGCTCCCGTGCGCGCTCGTTGTTCAGCGCACCCGGTACGGGGGTGGTCAAAGCTGGGCTGGTGCCGGTGGGCACGGGGAACCTCCTGAGGCTGCTGTGGCTCGGGCTGACGCGGATCATGCGCGGGTGGGCGCTCGTTCACGGCCACCTTCACCGTATCGAGCCTCCATTACTCAACGTTAGACCAGCTCAACACTTGAGTAACGTTTTGTCCTCCCCAATTGACGACGACGCTGGGATGTGTCCCGCCTCAACGCATGGTGTCGGGGGCTGCGATCTCCCACCCTCAACGGGCGTGGACTGCGTTCTGTGCGGCCTTCAGGCCGTGGTCGATGATCTGCTCGACGGCATCCGCGGAACGCTCCAGCAGCAGCGGCAGATCAGCTTGTTCCGTACTGGTGAAGGGCTTGAGCACAAAGTCAGCGGTGTCCATGCGTCCCGGGGGCCGTCCCACCCCCACCCGCACGCGCAGGTAGTCCTTGCTCCCGCAGGCCTTGGAGATGTCCCGCAGTCCGTTGTGGCCACCTTCGCCTCCGCCGCGTTTGAGCTTGATGGCGTCGAAGTCGATGTCCACCTCGTCATGGACCACCACCAGGTTCTCCAGAGTTGCGCCAAAGAACTTCAGCACGGAGGCCACGGGCCCACCGCTGAGGTTCATGTAACTCATGGGCTTGACCAGAACCAGTCGGGGACCGCCCGGGCGCAGACGCGTTTCCACCATCTGTGTGCGGGTCTGCTTGTGCACCGTGAACTTCTGGCCCGTTCGTGCCGCCAGTTCGTCCAGGACCATCTGACCCACGTTGTGGCGGGTGCGTTCATACTGCGGGCCGGGGTTGCCCAGTCCCACCACTATCCATCGTTCAGTCACGGACACCATTCTCCATGTTCACGCTGATCGCTGCGCCGGACGGTCCAAGAACCGGACGGCACCCGGGGGATCTCCCCCGGGTGCCGTCCGTGGCAGGATGACGGTCAGGCCGCCATCTGCAAAGAATCACTCGTCGTCCGAGGACTCCTCGGAAGCCTCGGCCTCAGCGACCTCGCCCTCTTCACCTTCGGCTTCTTCACCCTCGGCCTCGGGCTCTTCGCCCAGGTCCTGCTCGATGGGCTCGGCCACGTTGACCACCAGCATCTCTGCATCGGTGACCAGCTCGACGCCGGAAGGCAGGTTGATGTCGGAGGCGTAGAGGTGCTGCTCGGGTTCGCGGCCCTCCACGGAGAGCTCGAACTGCTCGGGGACCTTGAGGGCATCCACCAGGACGGTCACGGTGGACTCTTCCTGGTTGTACATGGTGCCGGGAGCCACCTCGCCGGTGACAACCAGGGGCACGTCCACCTCAACCTTTTCGCCGCGCTTGACGGTCAGGAGGTCGATGTGGAGGATCTCCGGGCGGATCGGGTGACGCTGGATGTCCTTGAGCATGCACAGGTGCTCACCGTCGGCCAGGACCTCAATCACGGCGTTGGCGTTACGGGCAACCAACATCATCTCGTGGCCCGGCAGGGACACGTGGATGGGATCGTGGCCATGACCGTAGATCACGGCGGGGATCTGGTCGTTGGCGCGGATGCGGCGGGCGTAGCCCTTGCCGAAATCGGTGCGGACTTCACCGGGAATGCGAATGACGTCAACCATGCTGGTTCGACTCCTCACGGGTTGTGCTGGGTACCTGATGGATCAGGCATGTTCTTCACGTACGTTGCGCCGGCCACAGGCGACCGGCTCATCATCGTTCAGATGATTCCGACGTCACAGCCCACGCGGGTCTGTTCCTGACGGAATCCTCAGCAGATTCGAACCAGCCTCGTCGATCACGGGACGCTGATGCACACGCACCTGCGATCCCCTCGCCTCGGCAACCGGGAAATACTAGCACGCAGGGCGCGAAGTGCCCCTGACATGCTGTGATTCACACCACCATCCCAAGAATTAGATGATTTGGACACATCTGGGGACGCCTGAAAGCGAACCCACCTCTTAGGATGGAGACGTCTGAAAGCACCTCAACGTGGTGACGGGTGATGGGGATCTCCGCGGCACGTCCAGAGGCTGGATGACCAACAGAAGTCGTCGTCTGCAACAAGGTCGGTCCTCGCGGTGACACGTGGGAACCGTCGTCGTTCTTGGGGAACGGCAGCTGATTGACCACGGTGCACTGCCGCGCTCCATGGGCTGAATCTGGGGAGGGGCACCCGCCCCGCGGTCGCAGGTGTTCGCCGTCGTCGCTTCTGGTGTGCGCTGAAATCCAGCGCCAACGTTCTGTGGTTCTTCTCGAGGGGGAGGAAGAAGTGATGGCCAGTGTCACCGACTCATCGGTGGACGGCATGAGTCCGCACCATGATGCTCATGCCGGCAAGCGCAACGGTCCCGGTGGCGATCGCAGCCACGCCCGCGGCCCGGCGCCGGCGCAGCTACCCATCAACGGGGACGGCTCACCGGTACAGCCCAGCACCGGCCCCGTGGAGGTGATTCGCCGCTCCACGGACGGTCAGGCACCCACCCGCTCCGGGTCAACCTCCACCTCGGCCTCCGGCACCGCCATGAGCACAGAGCGCATCCCGGGGAAAACCCCCGCCGTGCGCCCTGCGGCCGGTGGCGGAAGCGATGACTGGCGCTCCCGGTACGTGTGGTCCATGCGGATCACTGACGCCGTGGCCATTGCGGCCACCGTTCTCATGGCACAACTGGGCCGATTCGGCGCGGACGGCATCCGCGGCGGAAGCGATCTGGTCTGGGGTGGCGTGAACGTCAGCTACTGGTTTGTGGGCATCCTGTTGGCTGTCCTGTGGTGGACCTGGTTGGAACTGCGCGGAACGCGCGCGGTCCGGCTGATCGGCTACGGCATGGAAGAGTCCCGGGAGGTCTCCTCTGCGGTGTTGATCTTCTTCAGCGCAGTGGCCATCTTCTCCTTTGCCCTGTCCCTGCCGTTTGCCCGCGGGTACGTGCTCATCGCCTTGCCCGCAGGCCTGGTGCTGCTCATCCTGGGGCGCTGGTGCCTGCGGACCTACTTGCTCCACGGGCGGCGCCGCCGGCGCTCCGGAATGTCACGCACCATGGTGGTGGGGCGCCAACGCGGCGCGCTGGAAACCGTGCAGTCCCTCCAAGACCACGTCGAGGCCGGCCTGGCACCGGTGGTGGCCTACTACCCCGTCGGCAAGCAGCCCATCCCGGAAAAGTTGGCCACCGTGGACGTGCGCAACGCACTGTCCCAGGGAGAACGTCCCACCGTGGCCGGAATCCTGGAGGCGGCTCACCGCAACCGCGTCCAGGCGCTGGTGCTGACCAACAACTCTCCACTGAGCTCGGCGGAGATTCGCCACCTCAGCTGGTACCTGGCGGATGCGCGCATTCGTCTGATCCTCAACACCGGCCTGACCGATGTGGCAGGTCCGCGCATCCACACCCAGCAGCTGGCCGGGCTGCCCCTGATCCATGTGTCCACTCCGCGGATGTCCTGGTCCCGGCGCCTGCTCAAGCGCGGCATGGACGTGGCGGGTGCGCTGGCAGCTCTGCTGATCCTCTCCCCAGTCATGCTGGTGGTGGCGGCCATGGTCAAGGCCCATGACCGTGGCCCGGTGTTCTTTGGCCAGGAACGTGTGGGCCTGGACGGTAGCCGGTTCAAGATGCTGAAGTTCCGCTCCATGTACACGGATGCCGAGGAACGCAAAGCCGCTCTTCTGGCCGCCAACGAATCCCAAGGGGATGTCCTGTTCAAGATGAAGGACGATCCCCGTGTGACCAAGCCTGGCAAGGTGCTGCGCCGTTACAGCCTGGATGAGCTGCCGCAGTTCGTGAACGTGCTCAAGGGAGAGATGTCCCTGGTGGGTCCCCGTCCGCCGCTTGAATCCGAGGTGGACAAGTACGAGGACTACGTTCACCGCCGCCTTCGTGTGAAGCCGGGCATCACCGGGCTGTGGCAGGTTTCCGGCCGCTCGGATCTGGACTGGGACCAGTCCGTCCGCCTGGACCTCTACTACGTGGAGAACTGGTCCGTTCTGGAGGACGTGCTGATCCTGCTGCGCACCGTCAAGGCGGTCTTTGCACCGTCCGGCGCCTACTGACCAGCCATGACCTTGGCTCTATAACAAAACGGTCACGTTATACTCTCTTCGGTTCGGCCCGCGCTTCCCCTCCCCCATGGGCCGGATGTCCCCCCGACGATAGGCAACAGCGTGAACCTGTCCCGCACCAAGCCGCGCATTCCCCGTGCCGCGGCCACCGCAACACTGTCCCTGACCGCATCTCTGTCACTGATCGTCACCGGTTTGGCGGCGGTCTCCCCCACGTGGGCCGCCGAAAAACCGGTGCCCTCCGTGGTCAATGAACACACCACCCAGGAAGGCACTCCCCAGGGCGAATTGACGCTCACCGACGGGGACGTGGTTTCCTACGACGCCGACGCCGTGGCCTCCTACGATGCCCCGCACCTGCCGGATCAGGCTCCCACCACCGGCGACGACACACCCGGAGCAACCATGGGCATGTATCAGAAGAGCGTGGATGCAGCCGCTCATCTGTCCCCGGACTCTGAGCGATCCATGAAGGAGATCGAGCAGAGCACCGGTGGCGCATCTGAGACGCCCGGATCCTCCGCCCAGCCCGGTGCCACGCGGGAGGATGGCGCGGCGTCGTTCTCCAGCGCCATGAGTCCCGCCGGTGCCATGTCCCTGGTTCAGGTCAACGGCGCCTGGCAGCCTGCCGGGATCCAAGGCATGGACGTCTCCGGTTGGCAGCCTGCTGTGAACTGGAGCAGCGAGTACGCCATGGGTGCCCGGTTCGCCTACATCAAGGCCACGGAAGGCACCAGTTACCGCTCCCCCACCTTCAACAGCCAGTACATCGGCTCCTATCAGGTGGGAATGATCCGCGGCGCTTATCACTTTGCGATTCCCACCAGGACCTCCTCCGGCGCTGCCCAGGCCGATTATTTTGTGAACAACGGTGGTGGCTGGTCCGCTGACGGGCGGACGCTGCCCGGGCTGCTGGACATCGAGTACAACCCGTACCCGGCCTACGGGAACATCTGCTACAACCTGACCCAGGCAGAAATGCGCAGCTGGATCAAGGATTTCTCCGACCGCTACAAGCAGCGCACCGGTCGCGTGCCCGCCATCTACACCACCACGGACTGGTGGATCCAGTGCACCGGCAACACGCAGGTGTTCAACGATCACCCGTTGCACATTGCTCGATGGACCACCTCCCCGGGGCGGATGCCCAACGGGTGGAACACCTACGACATCTGGCAGTACTCGGAGACGGGCCCGTTCTCCGGTGACTCCAATGTGTTCGGTGGTTCCTGGGCCCAGCTGCAGGACCTGGCCACCAACGCCAACTACAAGCCCCTGGGTGGGCGCACGCCGGCAACCGCGGCTGGCCCGTTCAGCGACGTCGCAGCCACCAACCAGTTCGCCCGGGAGATCACCTGGGCCCGCGACCGCGGCCTGCTCAACGGGTGGCCCGATGCAACGTTCCGGCCCACCCAGCCCATTGACCGCGATGCCATGGCTGCTGTTGCCTACCGCATGGCAGGTTCCCCGGCCTACACGCCGCCCGCTCGATCTCCCTACACGGATGTTTCCACCTCCCACCCCTTCTACAAGGAGATCACCTGGGCCCGTTCCCGCGGCCTGCTCACGGGCTGGAACGACGGCTCATTCAGACCCAATGCCAACATCACCCGAGATGCCACGGCAGCACTGCTCTACCGGATGGCCGGTCGCCCGGCCTACACCGCGCCTGCGGCGTCCCGGTTCAGGGATGTGCAGCCCGGGCAACAGTTCTACCGAGAGATCCATTGGCTTGCTGATCGCGGTGTCACCACCGGCTGGGCGGACGGCACCTACCGTCCCGTGACCACCACCAACCGTGACGCCATGGCTGCCTTCCTCTACCGGTATTCCCGATAGGAGCCCTGCCCCACAACCGCTGAGACCCATTCACCCCAACCCGGTGGTGCCTGCCGAAACCCATGGGCAGGCACCACCGCAGTCACACCCCATTCACAACATCTTTCCGGTTGCACCCAGGACGCCACAGCGGCCTTCCCCTCCAGGGTTGAGTCCAACCTGTGCCTGAAAGGACCCATGCCTCATGCGTAAAACCCGTCATCTTCTGGCCGGAGCCGCTCTGGCCGCGGCTGCCGTCACGGCAGTTCCCATGGCGCTGACCACCCCCGCTCACGCGGCCCAGCAGGACATTGTCAACGCTTCCCAGTCCACCCTGGACGGGCATCGGCAGACCATCCTGAACGAAATCAACAAGTACCGCAGCTCCCGCGGGTTGGCGCCGGTCAAGTACTCACCCACGCTCACCGGGATCTCCCAGGACGAATCCAACCGAGCAGTCCGGGAGGAGAACTACAACCACTCCAACAACTTCCTGCGCGATTCCCGATTCCGTGGGGCCACCACCATGCGGGAAATCACCGCTCTGGAATACAGCGTGAACCCGGTGGCCCTGGTGACCTGGTGGAAGAACTCCCCGTCGCACAACGCCGTGCTTCTGGACCCCAAGGTGACCGTGGTGGGCATTGGAGTGACTCTTGCCGACGGCAGCCTGACCAACACCCGGCAGCCTTGGCGAATCGTCTCCGTGGTCAACGGTGGCGGCTACGCCAACGGTGGTCAGCCCTCCGACACGCGCACTTCAGTGACCGGCACCCCGGCACCGGCGGCAGCACCCGCCGCCGCACCGAGCCCCCAGCAGACGGCCGTGACGCCGCAGGCAGTGGCCGGTCCTTTCGCTGACGTGGCCGGCAACCAGCAGCACGCATCAGCCATCAGCTGGGTCAAGTCCAAGGGGCTACTCACCGGCTGGCCGGATGGCACGTTCCGCCCGCACCAGGCCATCGATCGTGACGCCATGGCGGCCGTGGCCTACCGGATGGCAGGTTCACCCGCCTTCACCGCTCCGGCACAGTCCCCGTACTCGGACGTGGCCGTGAACCACCCTTTCTACAAGGAGATCACCTGGGCCAACTCCCGGGGTCTGCTCACGGGTTGGTCGGATGGAACGTTCCGACCCAACGCTGACATCACGCGAGATGCCACGGCGGCCTTGTTCTACCGCATGGCAGGATCGCCCGCCGTGGGTTCGGCGTCGTCGTTCGCGGATGTGAGCGCAGATCAACCGCACGCCCAGGCCATCACCTGGATGGCAACAACCGGTGTGGCCAAAGGCTGGTCTGACGGCACCTACCGCCCCACCCAGACCACCAACCGAGACGCCACGGCGGCCTTCATCCAGCGCTACTCCAGCTGATTGCTGCCCCGCCAGAAACGTGTGCGGCCCGTGTCCCTTGACGGGGCACGGGCCGCACACGTTGTGGTCAGTCACCGCTGAAGCCGAGGCTCCGGGTTTGCTGCACAGTTCATGCGGTCAGGAGTGACCGTTGAACAAGCTGGTGACCGAACCGTCCTCGAACACTTCCTGGATGGCGCGTGCCAACAGAGGCGCGATGGAGAGCACGTGAAGGTCCTCGAACCGGTGCTCCTCCGGCACGGGCAAAGTGTCCGTGACCACCACGGCGCGGGCACCGCAGTTGGACAGACGCTCCACGGCGGGGTCGGAGAACACCCCGTGGGTGGCGGCGATGATGACGTCCTTGGCGCCGTGTTCCCGCAAGACCTTCACAGCTCCCGCGATGGTCCCGGCGGTGTCGATCATGTCGTCGATCAGTACGCAGGTACGGCCCTTGACCTGGCCCACCACTTCCTTGGACTCGGCCTGGTTGGGGCGGGTGATGTCACGGGTCTTGTGCACAAAGGCCAGAGGGGTGTGGCCCAGCAGCTCTGCCCACATCTCAGCCACACGCACACGGCCGGTGTCCGGGGAAACCACGGTGACGGCGTCGTCGCCCACCAGGCTCTGGACGTGCTCGGCCAGGATCGGGATGGCCATCAGGTGATCCACGGGCCCGTCAAAGAAACCCTGGATCTGGGCGGTGTGCAGGTCCACGGACATCAAACGGTCGGCACCAGCGGTCTTGTAGAGATCAGCCATCAGGCGGGCCGAAATCGGCTCACGGCCGCGGTGCTTCTTGTCCTGGCGGGCGTAGGGGTAGAACGGAGACACCACGGTGATGGACTGGGCGGAGGCCCGCTTGAGAGCATCCAGCATCAGCAGCTGCTCCATCATCCACTGGTTGATGGGGGCCGGGTGGGACTGGATCAGGAAGGCGTCTGCGCCACGAACGGACTCACCAAAGCGAACGTAGGTCTCACCGTTGGCAAAATCGTACGCATCCGTGGGCACCAGTTCCGTGCCCAGCTCAGCGGCCACGTCTTCGGCCAGCTGCAGGTGGGCCCGCCCTGAGAGCAACACCAATCGATTGGCACCTGAGTTGAGGATCCCGGTCATCGTGACTCGCTTTCTGAAGCGTTCCTAATCGGTGGTTACTGCTGGTGGGTCTGATGAAGTTGTGGGTTCAGTCCGTGTGGTGCGTGTCCGCCTGGGCGCCGGCTGCCTGCGCTGCTTCAGCGGCGGCAGTTCCTGGCCGGTTGTCCACCACCCAGTTCTCCACGATCACCTGGCGCCCCTCCGTCAAGGCCAAGGCCCCTGCGGGAACGTCCTTGCGGACCGTGGTGGAAGCCCCTGAATAAGCGCCGTCTCCCACGGTCACCGGTGCCACGTACATGTTGTCCGAACCCATGCGTACGTGGTTTCCAATGGTAGTCCGGTGCTTGTTCACGCCGTCGTAGTTGACGAACACGCTGGCGGCACCAATGTTGGAGTGCTCACCGATGGTGGCATCCCCCACGTAGGACAGGTGCGGGATCTTGGAACCGGTACCGATCTGGGCGTTCTTGGTTTCAACGTAGGCACCGATCTTGCCCTTGGCGCCCAGTTCCGTCCCCGGACGCAGGTAGGCGAACGGGCCCACGGAGGCGCCCTCCCCAATGCTTGATTGCAAACCGTGGGTGCGCACCACCGTGGCGCCGGGACCCACGCGAACATCCGTGAGCGTGGTGTCCGGTCCCACGACGGCGTCCTCACCGATCGAGGTCACGCCGTGCAGCTGGGTGTTGGGGTGGATCACGGCATCCCGTGCAATGGCAACATCCGCGCCGATCCACGTGGTGGCAGGGTCCACAATGGTCACGCCGTTGCGCATGTGCATCTCAGCGGTGCGCTGACGCAAGTAGGCGCCGAGCTCGGAGAGCTGGACGCGGTCATTGGCGCCTTCCACCTCCATGTGGTCATCCATGACCAAGGCATCCACGGTGCCACCCTGGGCACGGGCCAACTTGGGCACGTCCGTCAGGTACATCTCCCCCTGGGCGTTGTTGGTGTCCACCTGGGCCAGGGCATCACGCAGCACGCCTGCGTCAAAGGCAAAGATTCCGGAGTTGATCTCCGTGACGGCACGTTCTTCCTCCGTGGCGTCCTTGAACTCTCGGATGTCCAGGAAGTTCCCGGCGTCGTCGCGCAGGATGCGGCCGTACTTCTCCGGTGCCGGGTGCAGGGCCGTCAACACCGTCACGGCGTTGTCATGGGAATCGTGGTGGGTGACCAGCTTGCGCAGAGTCTCAGCGGTCAACAGCGGGACATCGCCGTAGGTGACCACCACGGTGCCCTCCAGGGGCGCCTTCTCATCCAACTTCTGCAGGCCGGCCAGCACTGCCGAACCGGTCCCGGGAAGATCCGACTGGTCAGCGATCAGGGCTTGAGGGTCAAAATCCAGAACGTGCTGGGCAACACGGTCGCGGTCATGGCGGACCACCACCACCAGACGTTGTGGCTCCAGGGTGCGGGAGGCGGCCAAGGAGTGGCCCACCATGGAACGTCCACCGATGTCATGCATGATCTTGGGCAACTTGGACTTCATGCGAGTGCCCTGACCTGCAGCCAGGACAATCACTGCGGCCGGTTCGGTTGCTGCAAAGGTGGTCTCGGAAGTGCTCACAGTGCCAAAACTCCTGGGATGGACCGGCCCTCGCGGTGTCTGCGGCGTTCACTTGTTGGACGTCACGGGCACAGTGCGTTGATCGAGTAGAGGGCATCGACTGGTGTCGATGAGTTCCGCCTCTAGGATTCGAACCTAGACTCCACGGCTCCAAAGGCCGGGGTGCTGCCGTTACACCAAGGCGGAGCGCCGTGACCTGGAGTCATCCACCCGGATCAACCTTGGATCCACCGGAAGAGCACCTGGATTTCCACGGCGGTGCACCACGTGCACGGTGAGCAACCCTATCATTTGGCCACCACCCCGCTCCCTCCTGCCGCAGGTGTGATCTTGGGTCTCCGGGAGGCCCCCGAAACGGCAGAACTCACCCGCCCGGGCGCAGGAAGACTGCCGAGTCCGTAGGCTGGTGCGGTGGCTCATTTGTTGAACGGCGAAAACCTCTCCCTGTCCTTCCCCACCCGCACCGTGCTGGAGGGCGTGACCGTGGGGATCGACGGCGGTGACCGCATAGGAATTGTGGGCCGCAACGGTGACGGCAAATCCACGCTCATGAAAATCCTTGCAGGGCGCCTACAACCTGACTCCGGACGGGTGACCTCCCGCTCCGGAACCCGCATCGGCATGCTGGACCAGGCCGACGTCCTGGATCCGGCGCTGACGGTCGGGCAGGCCGTCGTCGGGAATCGGGAAGAACACGAGTGGGCCGGGGACGCCAAGGTCCGCGACGTCATTGGCGGGCTGGTGGCCGATCTGGACTGGAACGCGCGCGTGGGTGAACTCTCCGGCGGTCAGCGCCGCCGTACCGCGCTGGCCGGGCTGCTGACCCAGGACTGGGACGTGTTGTTCCTGGACGAACCCACCAACCACCTGGATGTTGAGGGCATCGCCTGGCTGGCCCAGCACCTGAACAACCGGTGGCCGCGCAATCAGGGCGGTTTGCTGGTGGTCACCCACGACCGTTGGTTCCTGGACGAAATCTCCACCTCCACGTGGGAGGTCCACGACCGCATCGTGGAGCCATTCGAAGGCGGATACGCGGCATACGTGCTGCAGCGGGTGGAACGTGACCGGCAGGCCGCTGTGGCCGAGGCCAAGCGTCAGAACCTGATGAAGAAGGAGCTGGCCTGGCTGCGCAGGGGCGCGCCGGCCCGGACCTCCAAGCCCAAGTTCCGCATTGACGCCGCCAATGAGCTCATTGCGGACGTCCCTCCCCCGCGTGACACCGTGGAACTGTCCCGCATGGCGGTCTCCCGCCTGGGCAAGCGGGTGGTGGACCTGGAGGACGTGGGAGTGACCTACGACGGCGCTGCCGCTGGGTTTTCCGCCGACGACGAATCTGTGGCCTCGACCGAACCACGCGAAGTCCTGCGGAAGATCACCTGGCGGATCGGCCCCGGTGAACGCACCGGGATCCTGGGCCGCAACGGGGCCGGCAAGTCCACATTGCTGCACCTTGTCACCGGCGAGTTGGAGCCCACCACCGGGCGAGTGGTGCGTGGCAAGACCGTCAAGGTGGCCGTGTTGACCCAGCAGTTGCGGGAACTGGATGAGGTTGCAGATGACCGCCTTTCTGATGTGATCGGGCGCAAGAAGACCTCCTACGTGGCCGATGGCAAGGAGATGACGCCAGGTCAGCTGCTGGAACGCCTGGGCTTCACCAGCGCCCAGTTGTCCACGCCGGTGCGGGAACTCTCCGGCGGTCAGAAGCGCCGCCTGCAGCTGCTGCTGATCCTGCTGGATGAACCCAACGTGCTGGTCCTGGACGAGCCTACCAACGATCTGGACACGGACATGCTGGCCGCCATGGAAGACCTGCTGGACACCTGGCCCGGCACTTTGTTGGTGGTTTCCCACGACCGTTATCTGTTGGAGCGCATCACGGACCAGCAGTACGCCGTACTCAACGGAGGATTCCGGCATCTGCCAGGCGGTGTGGACGAGTACCTGAAATTGGCTGCCGCAGCCGATACCGGTGCTGCGGCGTCCAACCCGTTGTCAGCTGACGCCTCCTCGCCCACTGAGGCTGCTTCCACTGCCGACGACGGCCCGCGATTGAGTGGGGCGCAAGCCCGTGCCGCTCAGAAGGAAGTCGGGGCCGTGGAACGCCGGATGGAGAAGCTCTCTGGGCTGATCCAGGACAAACATCAGGAGATGGCAGACCACGACCAGTCGGACTTTGAAGGCCTGGGTGCCCTGACGGCCGAGTTGCACGCACTGGAGCGGGAGAACACCGAGCTCGAGGAACGCTGGTTGGAGCTCTCCGAACAATTGTGAGACGCAACCTTATGCATGCGTGGAGACAGGCCTCATATGGCGCTGTCTCCACGCATACATAAGGTTGCGTCGGCCAAGGGGGTAGAAACAGCACCTCCCACCCGGCTGCGACTTGGGGTTGGATGATCACGGAAACATCCGCTCGTTGAAGGAGTCTGCCGTGCGCGGAGTCATCATGGAAAAGCCTGGCGTCATCACGGTGGTGGACCGGGAGGACCCCACCATTGTTGAGCCCAACGATGCGGTCATTCGCATCACCGCCACCTGCATCTGCGGGTCTGACCTGTGGCCCTACCGTGGGATCGAACCTGCCGATCACCTCAAGATGGGCCACGAATACGTGGGAGTCGTGGAAGAAGTCGGCTCCCAGGTGACCACTGTGGCCCCCGGTGATCACGTGGTTGGTTCCTTTGTGATCTCGGACAACACCTGCGAAATCTGCCAGGCCGGCTTCCAGTCCAAGTGCGTGCACGCCGAATTCGTCCACGGCGGGATCGGCACCCAGGCACAGAAAGCCCGAATCCCGTTGGCTGACGGAACCCTGGTCAAGACCCCGGGTGAACCCGATCCGGAGATCGTCCCGTCCCTGCTGGCTGCATCCGATGTTCTGGGCACCGGCTGGTTCGCCGCTGTGGGTGCTGAGGTCGGCCCCGGAAAGACCGTGGCCGTGGTGGGCGATGGCGCGGTGGGCCTCATGGCCATCCTGGCCGCCCAGCAGTTGGGTGCCGAGCGCATCATGGCCATGTCCCGCCACCCCAAACGCCAGGAGCTGGCCCGCGCCTTTGGCGCCACGGACGTTGTGGAGGAACGCGGGGACGACGGCGTGGCCAAGATCCGTGAACTGACCAACGGGTTGGGCGCGCACTCGGTGATCGAGGCCGTGGGCACCCAGGAGTCCTTCATGCAGGCCGTAGGCGCCACCCGCGGCGGTGGCCATCTGGGCTACGTGGGCGTGAACTACGACGTCTCCATCCCCGGTATCCAGCTGTTCTTCGCCGGCATCCACACGGTGGGCGGCCCTGCACCGGTGCGGCGCTTTCTGCCGGATCTGATCCAGCTGATCTGGGACCGCAAGATCGACCCCGGACAGGTTTTTGACCTGACCCTCCCTTTGGAGGCTCATCGCAAATGAGAGTGTAGAAGCGGTCTGAACCCTCCCGTG
>NZ_JROX01000469.1:0-492 GCF_000800955.1 Kocuria sp. ZOR0020 | reverse complement strand
GATTTAGCTAATGAAATTGATTTATCTTGGTTCAAATAATATCTAAGATTTGATAAATATAAAATAAACGGAGAAAATAGATGAGTTATACAACAAAACACAAACCTTACAAACTGAAAAGCATTAAATGTAGTGGTTGTGGCTGGTCAATATCACACTGCATGGACTTAAAAAAAGAACAACTTAGAATAAAAAGTTTAAAAAAAGAAGTTGTAAAAGAATATATCCATGTAGATAACCCTAAATGTAAGCATTGCATTGAATTAGAAAAAAGGAGAAACAAAAAATGAAATCTAAATGTACTAAGTGTCAGGAAATGAGAAAAGCTAGTGGTTTAAGTTATTTAAAGTGTCCTAAGTGCAAACAAGAAGCTAGAGATGAAAGAAAAAAACTAAAAAAATTGTTTATAAAAGCGAAATGGCTAAAACTAATGATGAACTAAGAAAAATATCTAAACGATTAAATCAAGATAGTATAAACAAATTCATAAAA
>NZ_JROX01000468.1:0-726 GCF_000800955.1 Kocuria sp. ZOR0020 | reverse complement strand
TAAAGATCTGATTAATTAAATTGGGTCTTGAAAGCGAAGCTCCTTTTCTGTTGTAATGTTTATATTTATAACGGCTTCCCTTGGCATAAAGTCCCATCAAGTGCATCAGTTTCCCAACACGTTTCGTGTTGGTCATAATACCAGTATTATGAAGTACCTTGGTAATTCTAACCGCACCATAGCGTCCCTTATGCTCATGAAAGACAGCTTTTATCTTCTCTGAGAGAATTTCTCTCTCCACTTGTTGTTTTGAAGGACGACGATGCATGTATTCATAGAAACCTGAGCGAGAAACCTTAAGAACTTTTACTGCATGCTTAATTTTTATCTTCCCATGATGTTTCAAGAGAAATTCAAAACGTTTTACTTGCTTCGCTTCAAGAAGACCCGGAACTTTTTTAGAAGTTCAAGTTCCTCCTGAAGATAACGATTTTCTTTCTCTAACAATTTAATCTTATGTTGGGCATCAGCTAGGGCTGTCCCATTGCCTGGAAAAGCACTTTCTCCATATTCTTCAACTTCTTGAACCCAGCGATAAAGACTATTGGCATGAACCTCAAGCTCTTGGCTGACTTCTTTAACAGAGTAACCCTCTTCAAGAATGAGTTTTACTGCAGAATTTTTAAATTGTTTATCGAATTTTCTTCTTGCCATAATAAACCTTTCCACGATTTCTCTTAACTTTGTGTCTAGTTTATTATAACCTTTCCAAAAAAGCGCTCATTT